>JAOUFO010000368.1 GCA_029858165.1 Deltaproteobacteria bacterium
CTTCAGAAACAACGGCACCCCCCAGGATCCCGTGTGGAAAAAAGAGACCGAATCCCTGGGGGGATATGATCAGGGGAAATTCCCTGTGCCCAGCCTGGCGGATATGGATGGAGACGGCAAACCGGACCTGCTGGTGGGAACGGAGGATGGAAGGGTTTTGTTCTACCGCAACACCCCGGATTCCAAAAAAGGGATGTTCACATTGGATGCGCCGTTTACCGCCGGGGTAAGAGTCGGCAGCAATGCCGCCCCCATCGCCGCCTCACTCAACGGCGATAGCCAACCGGACCTGTTAATCGGCAACTTCCATGGCAATTTGGTGGCCTACCTGAACCTTGGCCCGGGAAAGACACCCCGTTTCCAGTTGTTTCAACGCCGGTTTATGAGTATAGACGTTGGAATGGGAGCGATTCCCTTTATCGGAGACCTGGATCACGATGACAACCCGGATTTGTTGCTGGGCAGTGACCAGGGATATATTTTAAACTTTAAAAAAGGGACACCAACCGTAAAAAACCGGTTTGGCTGGACCATCGGAATGGATTATCTGAAGAATTTAAAATTCCCCAGGGGTTCCGCTCCCGTATTGGCGGATATTGATGGGGATGGTGATATGGACCTGCTGGTGGGGACCGACGCTGGGGTCATTTACCTGTACCGGAACGAGGCCAACCCGCAAGCCAGGGTACCAGCCTCCCTTGACGCGCCTTGACCCATGTTGAGCCCCCCGAACACCCAATGGAACTTTGCCATGGTTTTATTTCATACCGCCGGAATTCGTCTTTTATTTTTCGCCGCCCGCCCGGCTCGTTTTTTATCCAGGCCCCCTTTCAGGAAAAAGGGATGGATCCGCCAAATCCGGATAGCAGCAGCTGTGACGGGAGTGCTGTCGGGGGCACTGACCTTTTCGCCCGGACTGGGGCTGGCCGACTCTTTGGCGGCCAGAGAACCCCTCTCCATTGATTCCGTGGTTTTGGGGGAATCCAAAATCGCCGCCGGAGAGGATCAATTGGTCCAGGTGGAGGTGGGCAACCCCACATCCGACCCCATATCAGGGGGGCTGTTTGTGGAAATCCGCTCCAAAGGGGGGCAACGGATCGGTTGGCCGCAAAAACAGAGAGTGTCTCCCCCTCCCCAGGGAAAATCCCGCACGTTTTTTCGGCTGAAGACCCCGGTGTTTGATGGCGAATACACGGTGGTGGTGGAACTGATGACCCCCAATTACCGAAAAAAACTGAATCCCTACCAACCGGCCATCCACAGCCCTTTCCAGGTATATGGAGAATCCCAATTGATCCAAAAAAGCGCCCACCGGGGATTGCCCTCGTTTTTGCCCCCCTCCGGGCTGGCCTTTGAAAAATCGGACCTGGTTTGGGAACATATTTCCATTTCCCCGCCCCACCTGCTGATGAAAGAACCGGCCAAAATCCGGGCGGAATTGAGAAACCTGGGGGGAGATGTGGCCAGAGAATCGGAAATCAAAGTGGAATATTACAACACCCGGATTAAAAACCAGGTATTCACCTTAACCAAAACCGCGGTTGGAGCACTGGCCCCGGGGGAAAAGGTGGAACTGGAATTTGATTTCACCTTTCCGGATGACACCCTCCAGGGTGAATATCTGCTCCGTTTTACAGCGGATCCCAACAATCAGGTGGATGAATCCAACAAGGCCAACAACATTTTTTTATTCCCCGATCCCATCCGCCTCAGCACCATCCGACTGGTGTTTCCCGATCCGGGCTACCATTTTGAGGAAACCGGCATTTTCCTCTTCCGCTGGGAAACCAATGTGTATGATGAGTTCAAGGTCCAGGTGGGCACAGACCCTTCCTTTGAAAACAAAGAGGACTTTTTTGACATTCCCCAGGGTGAAAAATGGACCGCTGAAATGGAAATAACCCCCCTGGAGGGTGAACTGCCGGGAATGGCCAAGGGATTGATGATGAAAAACAACACCAACACCATTTTTTGGAGAGTCATCGCCCGCTCCACCAAAGGGGTTCAAACCGGGCAATCCCTGGTGCAGTCTTTTACCATCCGGACCAATTTAAAGGTGCCGTCCGCTTCCCCCCCGTCGGCGTCCAAGCCAACAAGCAATTTCAGCAAACTCCACAGCCCCGCCGCGCCCCCGGCAAAACCCCCAGGGGAGGAAAACGGCACCGATGAGGAAAAATGATGATTCCCGCACTTGAAAGACAAAGGATGAAGAAAGGGTTTGTCATTTTCTTTCTGGATATTGGGAAAACCCTTGTGATAGGCTACTGCGGATTGATTGGGGGAATTCCTGCCAACAACCATCCCCCGTATCATGAATCATTCCATCAACATTGACAGCAACCCCGGCCAAACGACATCACCGGCCTGAATATGGAGAAAACACCATGGTAAAAGTTGGAATTAACG
>JAOUFO010000042.1 GCA_029858165.1 Deltaproteobacteria bacterium
GCGAAGCGAAGGCCCCTCCAGCCACCTTGTTGCCTCCCCCTGGGGGGATTTCCCCCGGAACTGCTTTGGTGCCGTCCGATCCCATTTCCATGGCTTCCGGGATTCCCCCTGCCCAAACCAATCCCCTGGGGAAAACCGCCTCCTCCTCCCTGAACCAGACTCTTCCCCGCCCCTTGGCCAAAGCCGGGGGTTCAAGCAAACCCGTGCGGCCAAATGGCCCGGTGAAGCGGGCGGAACCGGAAAAAAGAACAACGGCCGCCAAACCATCGGTTGCCGGGAAACCGGGGAAAGCCGGAATGGCTGATCCGGGGAAAGCCTCCCCAGCAGGGATGGTGGCCTTGCAGGTGGGGGCCTGTTCTTCCGGCCCCTGCCGGGAACAATTCCGAAAAATGCTGGCCCCCCATATCCCAAAGGGCACCCTCAGGATTATTTCCCACAAAGAGGGGGGGAAAGTCGTCATTTATAAAATCCGGGTGGAACCCCTCACCCCCCTGGAAGCCAACCGTCTGAAATCCAGGCTGGCCGGAGCCGACAACCGGTTGAAGGGGGCTTATATCGTGCCCCTGAACGGTAAATAAAAGGCTTGGGAACAGGGAAAAGAACCAGGAAGAATCGTTGAAACTGAATAAGGTTTGAAGGCGGAAGGGGATGATGCGCGGGGGGGCTTCAATCCATCAACGGGGGTGATTCCGGCCTGAAAAACCAGGGCCGGAACAGGGGGAAGGCGGGATGAGACCTCTGCATAACTCGTTTTTTCCCATCCCCCTGCCCCCTTCCCAAAGGGAAGGGGGTTGATATGATTGGAGGCCTCCGGCCCCCAAACCCCTGCGTTTTTATCAAAACGGGAGCTTTTGGCAGTTATGCAGAGGTCTCGGGATGTTAAAACAGGATGTTGACACCCAACATTTTTACCGAACTGTCCCAAACAATTTTTTGTCCGATGGGAGTACCATTTTGGTAGATGTCGGACTCCCCTTTTACATTCTCCAAAGTCAGATGCAGGTCCAGGCCGTCTCCAAACACATATCCCAGGGAGAGAGAATAGCTTGTCAGCACGCCGCTTTTCAGTTGGGTTTTAAACGACTTGTTGTCTATATCTCCGGTGGAGGACAAACCGGTCCCCAAACCAAACGCGGCGGAAAAGGTATCCCCCATGAATGCGTAGAAAATATCGTACAATAAAAACGTGGTGGGGGAATAACCGGTTTTGGATTGAAACGTATACCGTTCAATACCCCCCCCCAGATGTTGCCCTCCCCCTTTTTCCTCCCAGCCCAGGGCCGAAAAAGGCGCCCCCACCAAAAGACGCAGCCCTTCCACCCGGTCAAATTCCCCCCCTTGTTCCTTGAAGGTCCACACCACCGGAATATCCACCCCCACCAAAATAGAATGGTCCCCACTGACGGAATTGGAGGGTGAGGCAGGCTCCTGGGCGAAAGCCGATCCGCCGGACAAACCGGTCCCGGACAACCCAAGGCCTGACAAAACCACCATTCCGGCAATCATTCCCGCCCGGATGAGACGAACCATACCATTCTCCTGATAAGCTTTTTATATCCAACGGTTTTGGGTCCCCACCAGCGTTAGCCTCACCCCGCCCGCCTTGCGACGGTCTGCCCCTCTCCTGGGGGAGAGGGGCAAGGCCAAGCCATTTGAGCCAAACCGGCAATCTGCCAAACCATCCATTCAACTGAGGGTAGGAAAGTACAATCCCAACCCAAATCATGGACTGTTTTTCACCCCCTCTCTACAGGAGAGGGGGCCGGGGGGTGAGGCCCATAAGCTGGCTGGCGCCTTTCTTTTGCGTCCTGTCCAGCGGTTCACCACCGCCACGAGCCTTCCGGCCCGCCTTGGGCGGGGTTCACCGCCTTTCTTTTGGGTTTCTGTCCAGCGGTTCACCACCGCCACGGGCCTTCCGGCCCGCTTTGGGCGGGGTTCACCGCCTTTCTTTTGGGTTTCTGTCCAGCGGTTCACCACCGCCACGGGCCTTCCGGCCCGCCTTGGGCGGGGTTCACCGCATTTCCCTTGGGCCTTTCTTTTGGGTCAGAATTGCAACCCAAGCCCCAAAGTCACCACATTGATGCTAAAATCCACATTGTTGGACAACACAAGCGCCCCGGATTTGGCTCCCATTTTGGCACTGATGGAGTGGTATCCCAGGGAAATATCCAGGTTGGTCCCCTGATAGCCCATCAGAACATACACATGGGATACCTTTTGGTCCATTGGTTCTATTGGCATTGGCACTCCCCCTCCGCCAGTAAAGATATTCACAAATTGAACGCTGCCGGTTCCCAATCCCCCCTGCAACAACACAGACCCCAAAGCCACCCGCCCCAAAAGGCTGGGAAGGCTGTAGGAGACCAATCCCCCTTGAGAAAACCCTGCGTTAAACCGGTGATACCCCAACCCAATCCCGGAATATCCCACCAGAATTCCCTGGCCGGCGATGCTGTTGAGCGTGTCCCCATCCACAGCGCCGTACCCGCCCTGTTTTTCAAAAGCAACAGGCAACTCCAGTTCCATAAACACCCCGGACCCGGCCTCCTGACCCAGGGCCGGAAGGGCTGAACCCGCCACAATCCATCCGGCGGCCAATGCGATAAGGGTATGTTTCATGTGTTTATCAGGTTGAAATCTAAAAAAAACGGTTCGTTAAAATTCAAGTGTTCCCCATTCAAACCCCTTGGGAACGACTCTTATCCATTACATACACTCTTTTTATCGGATTGTGAAAAAATAGACAAAGGAAGAATGGGAAAAAACCCTTGCGCCCATCCATCCTCTTTCAATTAAGGCGTAGACGGGCGCAAAAGTCAGGATGCAAAGCGGATGATCCAACCAAAAATTTGGGTGGTTCCCGCCAGGGAAACCGGCGGGGGAAACCAGCCTGAAGGATCAGAAGGAGAGCATCATCCCCACTGTGTACATCTGCCCCCCCAGGGAAAACGCGTTTCCGATTGTGGTGCCATCCTGGGTGTAGGTAACCTTGGTAGTGGAAATAGCGTGATACCCCAGATGCACATCCAGCATGGGAATAATGGGGAAACCGGCCTCCACATACAGTTGGGAGACCCCCGCGGTTCCGGTGGAATACACATTTACCCCGGATTTCAGATCCTGCATTTTGGCGGTGCCGATACCCGCCCCCACGGTCAGGTTCACCACCGGAACGGGCAGTTGGTAAAAAATATCCACAATGTTGAAGTCATATTTCAGTGTGGTTGTACTTCCCACATATTTGGTGTTCACGGTGAATTTTTCCAACCCGATGCCCACCAGGATGGGAAACTTTACCGCCAGTTTTCCGCCGTCCACGGTGGTGCTGTCTACACTGGACCCGTCATGATTGCTGCCGAACTTGTAAGCAAAGGGTTTATCGGCGGCAACCGAAAACAGCATTTCGGCCGATGCCGCATTGGCGCTGAACAAGATGGCGGCGGTTGCCAGCAATCCGATGGAAAGTTTCTTCATGGTTTGTTTCTCCTGAAAGTGTTTATCAAAAACCTTGGAAAAAGGCCGCGGCCTCTCTTGGTGTGCCGTGTTTAACCACCGGTTTGAACATCAATCCGGACCTGCATCATACTGCAACCCCCATGCAAACTTCAAAAGGTTCACCAGACTTTTGATTATCCAAACTTTATCAATTTGTTACAATCATATTTTTTACGGAAGTGGGATTGTGACAGAGGGATGGACCCTGCCTGTGGTGTTTTTTCCATGGGTTTACGGCCCGGTTGTGGCAAAAACACCCACAGGGGCTCGGCACTCAGGCAACCATGTTCCTTCATCGGATAAAAAACCTGGGTTGAAACACCAGTGAGTCCTGAGGTCTCTTTATTGAAAAAAAAATCATTTTTGTTTAGAATTTCATTCTTTTGGTCCTTCAAGCGGAAAAACCCATGAAACATTGTTTGTCTTTGCAGGATTTCAGTGCGGATGAAGTGACTCATCTGGTGCGGTTGGCTTTGAAAATCAAAAAGAACCCCCAGCAGTACAACCAGTTGTTGCGCGGCCGTTGGCTGTTGATGTTGTTTCAGAAAAGCTCCACCCGCACCCGGTTGTCGTTTGAAATGGGTATCAAACAATTGGGGGGCAATTCGGTGGTGATGGATTGGGATGCCAGCAATTTTGCCATATCCCCCATCCGCTATGAGGCCCGGTATGTATCCCAGCATGCCCATTTGATTATGGCGCGGCTGAAAACCCACACCGACCTGCTGAAACTGGCGGAATATTCCCGGGTGCCCGTCATCAATGGCTGTGATGATACGTTTCATCCCTGTCAGGCCCTGGCGGACCTGACCACTGTTTTTGAAACGGCGGGAACGTTTCAACACCAGACCCTGTGCTATGTGGGCATTCACAACAACGTGGCCAATTCCCTGGCCCTGGGGTGTGCCCGCGCCGGGGTCCATTTAATCCTGGTGACTCCTGAGGCAAACAAACCGGCCCACAAAACAGAAATGCTGGATAAGCTGGAGGCCGACGGCCATCTTTCCAGAACCCTGGATGTAAAGCAGGCCATCGCCAAAGCCGGGTTTGTGTACACCGATACCTGGGTGGATATGGAATTTTTCAAGGACCCGGCCTACCAGGATGAAAAAGAACGCCGATTGAAAACAATGCTGCCCTATCAGTTAAACCGGGAAAATATGGGGGATTCTGACGCCTATATTCTGCATGATATGCCCATTCACCCAGGGTATGAAATCACAGAGGATTTGGTGGAATCCCCCCGTTCCCTGATTTATCGGCAGGCAGAAAACCGGTTGTATGCCCAACAGGCTTTGGCGCTCCATTTGCTGGATACCCCCCTGCCCTGAGGCCCCAAAAGGCACCGGCCAGCCCCTCTCCCCGGTCGCTTTCAGCGACCTGCCCCTCCCCGCACAGGGAGGGGCGGATTGTCCCTGTTTGATGGGAGACAAACAATCTGGTTTGCGGTGTTATGGCTTGGCAGATGGTTGAAGCAAACAGAAGTGTCGGAGGATTGCCCCCCTCCCTGTGTGGGGAGCCAGAAGAAAGGCACCAGCCCGGCTAACGCCGCATGGAGGCTGTGCCGACAAGCGGGGCCGGTGCTGGTGCTGGACAGCGCCCCGGGGGTGCCCAAAGGGCGGGGGGAGAGTTTGGCAGTTATCCAGAAGTGTCATTCCTTACCAATTAGATTCTATGGGGAACCATTCCGATGAGTGAATCCTTGAAAGCCCACCGGGAAAGGGTGGCAACCTTGAAACAAGGGATAGAATCCCTGTTGGCCATGGAGGCCAAACTCTACGATCTGCATCACCGCATGTGCGCCCTGGCCGAACAGCACACCTCCGGCTCCCTGGCCGAAAAAGAGGAATTGGCCAAAAAAACCAGGGACTTTGAGGCTCAACTGGAAAAATCCCGTGCCCGGTTGCTCCCCTCCCTTCCCTGATGCCGGAAGAATCCACGTCCTTATCTTGGGTTGTTTACCCCCCCTCATCCGACAGCACGGGTCTGTTTGATGGAATTTTCCCGGTCAGGGTTCTTTCCTCTGGGGTTCTTACGCCTGGGGTTCTTCCGGTCGGGGGCCATCCGCCTGGGGTGATTCCGCGGGAGGTTCTTCCAGCCGGTCCCGCAGGGCGGTGAACCGTTCCTCCCGGCGGGCGTTGTGCACCGCCATTTGCACCGCCTTGTCCGTGCCGATCAACACCACCAGCTTTTTGCCCCGGGTCAGGGCGGTATAAAACAGGTTTCTTTGCAGCATGATGGCATGGTGGGTGGTGAAGGGGATGATGACCGCCGGGTATTCGGACCCTTGGGATTTATGGACAGTGATGGCATACCCCAGGGTGATGGTGTCCAGTTCCTTGCGTTCATAGGAAATTTCCCGTTCATCAAACTGAATGGACAGCATCCCCCCGTCTTCTTTGTATTGGGTGATTTCCCCCACATCCCCGTTGAACACTTTTTTCTCGTAATTGTTTTTAATCTGCATCACCCGGTCCCCCACCCGATACCGGTTTTCGCCAAACAACACCTCTGCTCCGGATGGGTTCAAGGCATCCTGCAACACCCGGTTCAGGTTGGCCACCCCGGTGGGCCCCCGGTGCATGGGGGTGATAATCTGCACATCAAGTTTGGGGTCCAGCCCAAACCGCTCAGGAATGCGCCGGGTGGCCATCAGGATGATTTTTTCCACGATTTTTTCCGGCTCGGATTCCCGCATGAAGTAAAAATCCACCAGGGCTTCCCCCGGCGGGCGGGACAGGTCCGGCACAACCCCTTTGCGCACCAGGTGGGCGTTGGAGGTGATGCGGCTGGCGGCGGACTGCCGGTGGATTTTATCCAGCACCACCACCTCAAACCGGCGGCTGGCAATCATATCGCCCAGTACCTGGCCCGCCCCCACGCTGGGCAGTTGGTCCACATCCCCCACCAGCACCAGACGGGCATGGTCCTGCAACCCATCCAGCAGGGATTCCATCAGCAGGGTGTCTATCATGGAACATTCATCCACAATCAGCAGTTCGGCCTCCAGGGGGTTATCCGCGTTGCGTTCAAATCCCTTGGGGCTGGTTTCCAACAGCCGGTGCAGGGTCAAGGCTGTCCGTCCGGTGGTTTCGGTCAGCCGCTTGGCCGCCTTGCCGGTGGGGGCCGCCAGGGAAATGGAGGGAATGGAATCAGCCACCAGCCCCAGGATAAACCGGATGATGGTGGTTTTGCCGGTTCCCGGCCCTCCGGTGAGAATCAGCACCTTGTGGTCCAAAGCGGCGGTAACCGCTTTTTTCTGTTGGGGGTCCAGCAGAATGGCGTTCTCGTGTTCCATGGCGGCCAGCCGGGCCGGAATATCCTTTACCGCCGTAAAGGGGGGGCCTTGCAGAATCCGGGTCAGACTGGCGGCGATATTCCGCTCCGCCCGGTCCATCCGGGGGCGGAACAGCCGGGGGTTGGGTGACTGCTCGGGGGGATAGGGCTTCAGCAGGTTGTCATCTTGCAGGGAGGCCACCGCCTGAAGGACGTTGTCTCGGGGGATTTCCAAAATTTCGGCGGCCCGGTCCACCAGTTTTTCTTTAGGGTAACAGGTATGGCCCTCTCCCGCGGTTTCCTCCAGGGTGTACACCACCCCGGCCTCCGCCCGCTGGGGAGAAAGCCGGTCTATCCCCAGCTTGGCCGCAATGCCGTCGGCAATGCGAAAACCGATGCCGCTGACATCCATGGCCAGCCGGTAGGGGTTTTCTTTCAATACCGCAAAGCCTGAAAATCCATAGGTCCTGAAAATGCGGTCGGCGTAGGCCTGGCTGATGCCCAGGGAATGGAGAAACACCATAATTTCGCGAACCGCTTTTTGCTCCTCCCAGGATTCCCGGATGTTTTCCAAAATTTTGCGGGACATCTTGGGCACTTCCAGAAGTTTCTCCGGCTCGGAATCAATGATATCCAGGGTTTCGGCTCCAAAAGCCTTCACAATCCTCTGGGCCCACGCCTTGCCCACCCCTTTGATCACCCCGGAGGCCAGATACCGTTCTATGCCCGCCAAACTGGTGGGTTCCACCGCCGCAAACCCGGATACATTGAACTGTTTGCCGTAGGAATGGTGCTCCTCCCACTTGCCCCACAGCTTCAGGGCCTGCCCTTCAAACACATTGAACAGGCTGCCTTTGATGGTAACCGTCTGGCGCTGCCCTTCGCACAAAAGGCGGCCGATCAAAAAATGGTTTTCCGGGTTCTGGTAGGTGATCCGCTCCAGGGTGCCGGTCAGGGTTTGCTCATCCATACCTTGGTTTATCACCCAGGCGGGACCCATCCCGCAAGCCCTGGTTTGCAAAATTCAAATCGCAGGCTCCTGGTTCTGGCGGGAATTCAACAGCCGTGGTAGGAAATAGGCAAACCCCCGACGGCATCAGCCCGGAGGGTTGGGGTCCTGAAGGTTGGCCCGCAAACCGCCATCATGGAGGATGTATGCTGACAGGCTTGGTGTTGCTGGTGGGGGGAGGCTTGGGGGGGTGGATGATTTTTGACGGATTGCATGTGCTGCGCCATGGAAAATACTATGGTTCCGGCCGTCTGGGCCTTTGGGCGGCTCTGATGACCCGGCTGGGGGTGGACCCCCTGGGGCTGGGCCGGGTGTTTGTGGGGTTGGGGGCGGCCTGGCTGGTGGTGACCCTGCTGGTGGTGGTCGGCCCCACCTGGAGCCGGGTGGCAGCCCTGGCCCTGGGGCTGGCCACGTTGTGGTTTGTGCCCTGGGGGGCGGTGGGGGCGCTGTTGTTTTTGGTGTTGCTGGCCGGTCTTCCCTGACGCAAAAAAAACATGGATTTTTGGTTTCCCAAGGGTGTAGAGATAAGACAGGAGCAACCTATGGGGGGACTTAACCTTTTCCCAAACAGGAGGCTTTATGAACCAGCCCGACGAAATCTTCCTCGCTGATGTGGTTGTTCATATAGACGAAACCCTGGACCCCGCTTATCTGGCCCGGATGGAAACCCATCTGATGGCCCTGGAAGGGGTGCATTCGGTGTTGATGCACGAAAACAAGCCCCATCTGATGAAGGTGGGTTTTCACCCCGAAAAGGTCCACACCATGGATATTCTTCAACAGGTCATCCGGCAGGGAGTCCATGCGGAACTGATTGGTCTGTAAGGCGGTTGATTGTTCCAACCCTCCCTCTCTTTCCGGCAATCGGGAGGGGAGAGCAGAGGGAAAAGCAAATTGTGCGGAGACTCCGGCTTATGGATATCCAATCTTCCGCAGCCAACCTCCCCCACAAGATGACCTCCGATGTGATGCTGGTGGTGAATGAACCGGAGGGTTCCCCTGTGCGGGAGCGGTTCAAAGACCGTTTGCTGGCCAGCGGTGCGGTTCAATCCATTCACGAAAACGCCAAACCCCCGTATGTGATGCTTATCCGGTTTGATCCGGACCGCATCCATCCCCGGGGGATTGTGGGGTATGCCGTTTGTTTGGGTCTGGCCGTCAAGGTCTCAGGAGGTTAGGACCCCAGAGGTTAGGCCCGAGTGGGGAAATCACTGGGGGAGGACCACCGGGGTTGTTCTGGGGGGTCCCGCCGGTGGTTCCCGGCGCCATTTGTTCCACAGGTTGAATCCGCTCTGCTTTTTGCCCAGGAGATTCCCAGGCCCCTTGTGGGATGGTCCCCCATGGCTTATGCTTGACCAGCATCCTTCTTCCCCGCAGGAGGCATTCCGATCAACCTCCGGGTTTTTTAAAAACCCCGGACATCCTCCTGAATTTTTCCGGCTGATTCCTTTGAAAGACCCCTTTGTCACCGCTGTTGTGGAAACCCTTCAAACCCACCTGAACTCTCTGGGATTGGATTTCCCCATGGAAATTGCCCCGGCCATGGTGGAGCGCCCCCCCAACCCGGAAATGGGGGATTACGCCCTGCCCTGTTTCGGGTTGGCAAAAAGTTTGAAAAAAGCCCCCCACCTGATCGCCGAAACCCTGGCCCTATCCCTGGCCCCCGTGGTGGAAAAAGAAAACCTGAAATCCCACCCGCCGGAAAACCAGCCCCTGATCGCTGCCGTGGAGGCCGCCGGTCCTTACCTGAATTTTCGGGTGAACACCGCCCGGATGGCCATGCGGACCCTTTCCGCCGTGTTGGATGGCAGCTATTTCACCTGGCCTTTGGTGGCGGACCCCGGTGAGGGGCAAGGCAAAAAGGTGATGGTGGAATATTCCCAGCCCAACACCCACAAGGCGTTTCATGTGGGTCACATGCGCAATGTGGCCCTGGGGGATGGTCTGGCCCGCATCCTGGCCTATACCGGCCGGTCTGTCACTGCCGTCAATTACATTGGGGATGTGGGGACCCATATCGCCAAATGTCTGTGGTTTTACCTGAACCACCGTTCCAGTCTGCCTCCGGAAAAACAAAATCCACCCGACCCGGCGGACCCCCATGCTCTGGACCGGGGGGAATGGCTGGGAGAACTGTACACCGCCACCCGCCTG
>JAOUFO010000369.1 GCA_029858165.1 Deltaproteobacteria bacterium
CTCCATGCCGCCAAACTTGGTTTTAAAGCTTTCAATGATATTTTTCCAGGCCTCCACGTTCCCGTTGTGGAACAACTCGTTGGTCACCTGAACGCTGTATTTGGGGGTCATCCGGGCTCTCCCCCCACCGGCTGCGGGTGAGGCTGCTTCGGCAGGTTTGGCCGCGGGAGCGGCAGGAGCCGCGGGACGGGCGGATACCTGGACGGGTCGGGCGGATGGTGCAGGCCTTGCCCCTGCGCTCAAAGCGGCCGGTTGGGCCGCGGGTTGGGCCGCGGGGGCCGGTTTGGGGATATCCTTCAGGGAGGCATCTTTGTATTTGGCATCGTTGCCCGGTTTTCTGCCTTCCAAAATCAAACGCAAATCCTTCAGGGCGTCATCCACCACATCTTTGTCTTTTTCCCGCACACCTGTGGCGTACAGCACCGCAAGTTCGTTGCGGCTGATGTCCTGAATACCCTCCCAATGGGCCATTTTTTTAGGGTTGATGAGGGTGATTCCCAACTGAGGATGATGATACGCAATCACCATTTCCAACCGGTTCCACTTGGATACCATTTCGTGGATCGGCTTTAAGTCCTGAATGTCCACCGGCAAATTGAAAGACACCGAATGAAAACCGTATTTTTCAACCACCAAAGCGTTGAGGATCGGCCCGATCTGGGCTTTGTTGACCTCTTTTTCCTTTTCAAGGTCGTCTATCAAATCGGCCAGATTGCGTCCCTGCTCCAACTGCTCCACCAGGCTGGTCACCAGTCTGAAATGGCCCAGGGATCGGTTAAAACCCGCCCTGGTGCTTAACGCCGCATACTCATTAATCATGGTTTGCTTTCCCGGTATCGGTTGACGGACAACTTCCAAGGTACAAAATTCAGGTTCTCCCGGCAGTCACCATCGTGTGGACAAAATCCGATGGTCTGGGGATCCCGTAGGAACAATTCCCCCGTTATCCATCCGCCTGACATGTCCCCCTTTTAAAAAGGGGGTTTTTGCAAAATCCGGCGGATGGGGTGGGGTTAGGATTTGAAAAGAGAGGATCAACCTTTTTCGTCAAAAGTGCCGGCGGCGTCTGAAACATTGGCGTGGCGCTGGGTAAACCCTTTTTCATTGCCCACAAATCCGGCGGAAATCTGGGAAAGATAGGTGTTCAACACATCGGCCATCCCTTTGACGGTGATGCGGCCGCGTTTGATAGAGGTGACATTCATGGTCAGCAACAATCCCGGCTGGACATGATAAGGATTCACCGTAGACATAAAGTTGAAAAACTGGCTTTCCAGGAAGTTCAACCGTTGCTCCACCACCAACCGGTGATCGGGGAAGGAGTTGCCGAACATCTCATCCAGCCGTCGGCGCACGATGCGGAACCGCTCCTTGTATTCGTTGGTCACCCGCTCGTAGGTCTGGTTCATTTCTTCCATGCTGGTTTGCTTCCTTTGGATGAAAGTGATTTCATTCCAAAGTTTTTCCTCTTTATCGGGGCTCATGCCCGGAGTTCCAAACCAGCTTCCCGAGCCAGAGCGGCCGATGGTGGCATTCACCATATCGTCCCAGTCCTTAAACTTCTGGCGGGATTTTTCCTCGGCGTAGATTTTATCCACCACACTCCACAACCGCATCACTTCCCGGCGGAATTCGCTCACCTGGGCAGTGTAGGCCACCTGTTCTTCCAGGATCATCTGGGGGGTGTAATGGTTCAGGGTGATAGAATACCGCTCATCCGGCAATTGCATGATATCGGTTTGCTGATATTCGCGGATTTCCAGAGTCCGGGTGTGCTTGCTGTTGTCCACATGCTGATAGCCCATGCGGCTGGAATCCAAAATGGAGGTCAACACGTTCACGGCAGTGCTCCAGCCCCGATTGTGCAGGTTTTCCTTTTCCAGAAAGCTGCTCACCATTTGGGCGGTTTCCTGCTGGTCAAAATCCACTTTTTCAACCTCGGCACCCAACCCTTTGATGCGGTCCAGGAACCGCTTGGAAATAAACTGATACCGTTTGGACCCCTCGCCTTCAGAATCATCCACATAATTTTCCAGGGCTTTTATTTTTTCAAAGAACCCTTCGTTTGTTCCCAAAGCGGGGCGGCCTTCCACCTCCAACTGATGGTTCACATCCGCCACCTCTTTTTCCACCAGATGGTGGATGTGTTTGGCGATGACCTCCTTGATCAGGTGCTCGGTGGTCATGTAGTAGGGCACGATGGCGCTGACCAATTCGGCATCCCGGATGTTCACGGCCAGGGTGATGTCCATCACCTTGTCGGGCTTGAAGTAGTTGTCGCGGAAGGAGGCTTTCACCACCGAATAGGCGTTTTCGCCCCGGACCAGCCCGCCCACATCGGCGCGCTGCATCAAAATGGCGGTGGTGGCGTTTTCAAACTCGGTGGAACCCCGGGAC
>JAOUFO010000370.1 GCA_029858165.1 Deltaproteobacteria bacterium
TGGGCTTTTGGGGGCGGCCTTTTTGGCTGCTGGTTTTTTGGCTGCTGAATCCTCGGTTTTGGCCGGTCCCTTTTTGGCCGCAGCCTTTTTGGTTACCCCTGCTTTGGCGGAGCCTTTGGTTGGTTTGGCCTTTCCTTCGGGTGAATCCTCCGGGGCCGGTTCGCCGGAAGTGGGCTGGGTTGCCGCGGGGGAGGAAATCCCCCCATGGCTGGAAAACAACACGGTCCCGGATTCAATATCATCGCTTTGGCCCCCAAAGGTGGATGGCCGCAGGGATCGGGCATGGGGGATCACCGGCACAGTCTCCTGGGGCAGGTGGCTGCTTTGAAAAATGGCATCGCCGGGGAGGGCGTCGGTATCCAAAGGCCGGGAAACCGGGCGGCCGGATCGGTTGCCAAAAGGGGCCGGGGCGGAGGCGGCCTGAGGGGCTTCTTCTGAATTGGACAGCGCCTGGGTTACCGGCAGTTCTTTTCTGTTTCCTTCCCCCTGGGTTTGGGGTTGGTGGCTGCCCCGTCCGCCTCTGTTTCGTCCATCCCTTCTCCCTTCCTGGCTCTGGCTTTTCAGTTGCTGGTCTTTCGGTCTTTGGCCTTGTTTGGGCTGGCCCTCCCGGTCTGTGGTGTTCTTTTGCGGCTGCCGGGATGAGGTTTTGTGACGGGGTTCCGCGGCTTCTTCTTCTTCGCTGTTCCGGGAGGCCGGTTTCGGGGAGCCCATGGCCCTGGCCGGGGTTTTATCCTGGGGGGGCCTGGAGGACGGCATGGCCGGACCCGAAGCATCCCCGGCTTTGCCAGAGAGAATCACCTGACTGCCCAGGGTCATGTTGGGGTCCCCGTACAAATGGATCGTGATGGTAAACTCCATTTCCAGGTCCGAAAGGCTTTCCCGTTTTTCGTTTAACAACAGGTTGGCCAGATTCAGCGGCAGGGTGCCGTGGATTTCCTGAGAACCCCCTTGGGCGGCGATTTCACGAATGTGGCGCAGCACATGGTTGGCCGCCGCGTTGACGGTGGGGATGTGGCCGCCTCCCTGGCAGGTGGGGCAGATCATCTTCAATCCGCGGGTGAGTTCCATGTCTATCCGCTGACGGCTGAGTTCCAGCAGCCCGAATTGGGAAATGGTGCCCACTGTGGTGCGGGCTTTGTCGTTGCGCAGGGATTCGGACACGGCTTTTTCCACTTTGGCCCGGTTGGATCCGCTTTCCATGTCTATAAAATCCACCACCACCAGCCCCCCCAGGTTGCGCAAACGAAGCTGGCGGCCGATTTCTTCCGCAGCTTCCAGGTTGGTGCGCAGAGCGGTGCCCTCAATATCGGATTCCTGGTTGGAACGGCCGGAGTTGACATCAATGGATACCAGGGCTTCAGTGGATTCAATCACAATGGAGCCGCCGGATTTTAGGGGCACCTTGTCAGAATCCAGGGCTTCTATCTGCTCTTCCAGTTTGTAGGCAGAAAACAGCGACCGGTCCCCCACATACAGCTTCAACCGTTTTTGATGCTTGGGGATGGCGCTTTTAAAGTATTCCAGGGCCTGCTGGTACACCACGGCGGAATCCACCCAAACCTCTTCCACCTCATCGGAAAAATAATCCCGCAAGACCCGCACCACCGCCCCAGGCTCCTGATGAACCAGTCCGGGCTTGGGCATGTTGTCAAATTTTTTCAGGATGTCTGCCCATTCCTGCTTCAGCATGGAGTAATCCCGTTTTAGCTCCGGCAGGGTGCGGTCCATTCCGGCGGTGCGGATGATCACCCCCAGATTGTCATCTCCGGTCAACCCCGCAAGGATGTCCTTCAGCTTGTGACGCAGATCCTCGTTTTCAATTTTTCGGGAAACTCCGGACCGGTCGCTGAAGGGAGACAGCACCATGTACCTTCCCGGAATGGAGATATTGGTGGTGAGGGCGGCCCCTTTTTCCTTGACGCCTTCCTTAAGCACCTGGACCATGACCGGCTGGCCGTTTTTTAACAGAGACTGAATTCGGGGGCGGCCTTTCTGGCCGGATTTGTACAAACCGACATTGAGATCGTTGAGGGAAAGAAACCCGTTTTTGGGGGTTCCATAATCCACAAAAGCGGCTTGAAAAGATGGGTTCACCTTTTCCACCAATCCGCGGTAGATATTGCCCACGGTTCGGCTGCGGTCATTTTGCTCCACATGGAGGTCCACCAATAGATTTTCGGAAACCAATGCGATGCGGATTTCATCCTCATGCACATTGATCATCATTTTTTTCTGACCCATCGGAGTTCTCTTATTCGTTAAATCGGTTAGGAAAATACGGGTTGAGCCTAAGTCAGAAAGACCAGGGGGTGTTTTCCCGTTGAATGAGTGCCCATGCCGCACTGGGCCGCATCGGCCAATAAATGTTCCAAGCAATAATTCAGCCGGTTTCC
>JAOUFO010000371.1 GCA_029858165.1 Deltaproteobacteria bacterium
TCGGCAAACCGAATTCCCAAGGGTAAACCCGCTTGACTCTCTTATCGGTCGGCAGGTTGAAAACTTGAATCCGACGGCCCATAAAAAATGCAATCACCCAAAATGGCGGTTTATTTCAGACCATGGGTCATGTGCTTGGCCATATAATCGGCTATCCCGATTCCTCCACGGCGTTCCATCAGGCTGGCGTATTCTCCATCCAGCATTTCCTTAAAAATATCCTGGCCGGGGTTGTCCCCCAGCAAGCCCGATTCGGGCACGGTGGCGCGCATATTTTTCACCAGTTTTTCCAGCAGCAGGGATTCAAACTCTCCGGCCACCTTGCGCACCCGCTCTTTTTCATGTTCGTCCAGTTTGTTCCCGGCTTCCAGCTTGGCTTTGAGCGACTGGGGGCTGTGAGGAACAGATAAATTCAGGTTCAGACGCATGGGGTTATCTCCCGGTGCAGAGGTTTGGTTCGCGGCTGTTTGAAAAACAGGGTGTGAACCCCGCTTTAGCGTATTTCCAGGTCCGCATGCAACGCACCCGCTGTTTTTATAGACTTCAAGACCTGGACCAAATCATGGGTGGAAGCCCCTATTTTATTCAGACCGCCCACCACTTCCTTCAAATCCACCTCGCCTTTGAACAAAATGATGGCTTGTCCATCCATGGCGGCCAGGGCCATGGCGTTATCCTGGGGCGGGGGTTCCTCCCCCTCGGGTTTATCCTTTACCTCTATGGTCATTTTTCCATAACTGATGGCGATGGGGGATATTCTTACATTCTGGCCCATCACAATGGTTCCGGTTCTTTCATCCAGCACCACTTTGGCCACCGAATCCGGGGTGATTTCCAGGTTTTCCACTTTGGCCATCAGTTCCACGGTTTTTCCCAGGTAACTGTCCGGCACCGAAACCTCCACGGTTCCCGCGTCCTTGGCCCGGGCGGACCCATCCCCCAATTCCCGGTTGATCAGCTTGGCCAGCCGGAAGGCGGTGGTGAAATCACTGGCCTTCAGGTTGACAAACACCCGCGCCCGGCTGTTGAGGTTCATGTTGATTTCCCGCTCCACCAGGGCGCCGCCGATGACAAACCCCTTGGTGGCCAGCATGGAGGAACGGTTGTCCATCAATTCGGATGTATCCGGGGATTCCCCCCCATCCGGGGGGCGGGCGATGCCGTTGGGAATGCCGGTGATGGGGCCCTGGGCGGTGGAATACACCACCTGATTGGCCCCGTGCAGCAGGGTAAGCATCAGGGTGCCCCCCCTTAGGGATACCGAATCCCCCAACGTATCCACGGTGACATCCACTTTGCTTCCCGCTTTGGCAAACGGCGGCAGGGTGGCGGTGACCAGCACCGCGGCGATGGAGCGGCCCTTGATATCCTTGGGAGACAGGCTGAGAGCCATGCGTTCCAGGGCATTGGCCAGGGGTTTGCGGGCCAGCAGGCTGTCGGATGTATCCCCGGTGCCGTCCAACCCCACCACCAGACCGTAGCCGATCAACTGGTTGTCCCGGGCGCCCCGCAAAAAGGCCACGTCCTTGACCCGGATGGCCAGAGCGGGAGCCGCCCCCGCGGCGAGGAGCATCCACCCGGCCGCCAGAGCGGCCACCCACCTCCAGGCAACGAATCGGGCGGCGAACATCGGGCGGGCCGTCCGGCCCGGCGGGGGGATCAGATGGGAACGGATGGTCTGCGACCTGTCGGAGGGATTGGGTTTGTTGTTCATGTCACACCTATTTGGAAACATTGGTATTCTGATTTCCGGTTCCCGGCGCTGTCATAAAATCCGACAACCGGTCCAGGGTGTTGCCCTCTTGGGTTTTTCCGGCGGCGCGGGCCAGGGACCCCAGGGGGGGTCTGGTTTGGCGCACCAGCCGCCTGATTTTGTATTCCGCCTTGCTCAGTTTGGGGGCGGACAGCATGTTTTTGTCATCCACATCGGATGGGCGGACGATCCCCTGGAGGGAAATCAGGTATTTCACCCGGTTGCGGTCCCGGTAAATGGGGGAGTGAATCCCCCGCACCACCATGTTGCCGTTGGGCAGAACCCTCACCACCTCCACCTCCACGGATTCTATGGCCCGCAAAATATCGTTTTGTTCCTGATCCACCTTTTCCCGCTGTTTGCGTTGTTCCTCCAGAAAAATCAACAGCGGGTCCTTTTTGGCCTTTTCCCCCCCTTCCGGGGGGGCGGCCT
Organism: Deltaproteobacteria bacterium; assembly: GCA_029858165.1. Lineage (GTDB taxonomy): Bacteria > SAR324 > SAR324 > SAR324 > JACQKK01 > JAOUFO01. Next base: position 2,186 of record JAOUFO010000371.1, read on the forward strand.
CCTTGGAGGGGTCCTTGGAGGGTTCCGGTACTTTGATGATTTTTGCCAATTCGTTGATGGTGAGCAGATCCCCCCGGTAACGGGCGCGGTGGTCCCGAAGCAGATTGCCCCAGGAGGCGGACCCCATCCACAAACTGCCTTCATAGGCGGCCCGGTCCGTGTGGATGGCCCGCCGGGCGGTATGTTGAACCACAGGGGAGGGG
>JAOUFO010000043.1 GCA_029858165.1 Deltaproteobacteria bacterium
GGGGTCAACCACAGGGATTCCAGGACCAACACCTTATTGGCGTGCAAGGCAAGTTGGTCCCGCACATCCAGCACCGCCCGGTGGCATGTTTCCGCCCGCCGGGGGGGCAGGTGGGGCAGCCATTGGCGCAGAGCGGGGGATTTGTCCCGGTTGATCAGGTGGGTTTCATCCGCCCCCCCGCCCAGCAGGGCCAGATCATGAAACCAGGTTTCCAAGGCTTCCAGCACAAAATCCAGGTCTTCCGAATTGGCCCAACGGGTGATCCGGTTGTACACCTGCTCAAAGGCCATGTCGGTCAGCCGTTCCAGGCTGTGGATCAGATCATCCCGCAGGGCCAGCAGCCGCCCGGCGTTTTCGCGCAGTTCGGGCCGCAGGCGCCCCTGGCAAAACCGCAGGGCAAATTCCAGTTCCTCCCCCTTCAGGCGGTGGTCCGCCTCAAGGGCTTTGGCCAGCACACTTCTGGGCAACAGATGAAACCGCACCGGCATACAGCGGGAAAGGATGGTTTCCGGCAGCCGGGTGGGAAACCCGGTGACCAGGATGATCAGGGTATCCGCCGGGGGTTCCTCCAGGGTTTTTAAAAAAGCGTTGGCCGCCTGGGGGTTCATCCGTTCCGCGTCATCCACGATGATCACCCGTTTGGCCGCCGAAAAGGGGTTCATGGTCAGCCTGTCGGTAATGGCCCGGATCTGGTCAATTTTGATGAACTGGCCGTCGGCGGACACCAGTTCCACATCCGGGTGGACCCCTTCAGATATTTTGCGGCAGGCAGGGCAGGCTCCGCAGCCATCCCACCCGGAGCCATCCTCCGGGGATTCCGCCGGGGGATGGGTCGGATTTTCGCAGTTGAGGGCCGCCGCCAGAGCCAGGGCCGCCTTGCGTTTGCCCACATGGGACGGCCCATGAAACAACAACCCCGACGGCACCCGCCCCCCCTGGGCCATCCGGCGCAGAAAGGCCAGAGCCAATGGCTGCCCTTCTATGGATGAAAAACGCATACCAGAACCTTGGGGGAATTGAAGATGTTTGGGTTTTAAAAACCGGGCATCCGGGTTGCCAGGGCCGTCAGCAACTCCCCGGCAACGGCCTCTGCGGGTTGGGCGGCATCCACCCGCAAAATGCGGTCCGGGTGGAGTTGGGCCAATTCCCGGTACCCTGCCTGCACCCTGGCCATAAACCCCTCCCTTTCGGTTTCCAGCCGCCCTTCATCCCCCCCGTTGGTTTGGCCCAGCCGTTTATCCCGCAGGGCCATCCGGGCCATGGATTGCTCCAAAGGCATGTCCAGCCAAAAAGTGATGTCCGGCGGGGTGGAATCAATTTCCGCCCCCAGAAAATCCTTCAGCGGAGTCATATCCAATCCCCGGGCGTATTGCTGATAGGCCAGGGTGGCGTCATGGTATCGGTCGCAAAGCACCACCTCTCCCCGGGCCAGGGCGGGGCGGATCACCTGGGTCAGGTGTTGCACCCGGTCCGCCAAAAACAAAAGCAGTTCCGTTACCGGCACCATATCCCGGCTGTCCGGATGCAACAACACCTCCCGCAAACGGCTCCCGATCAGGGTGCCTCCCGGCTCTCTGGTGGAGCATACGGTATGGCCCCGGCTGACAAGAGAACGGGCCAGCAATTGGGCCTGGGTGGATTTTCCCGTGCCGTCTATCCCCTCCAACGTGATGAAATAACCCCTTTTGCCGCCGGAGACGTCCATTGTGTGTTTCATGTTGTTATACCCACAAGAAACAGAAAAGTTTATCAAGGAAAAAAGGATGCGCATCCAATCTGCGGACAGGCGGCCAAGTGGCCCGGCCTGCACAGCCCCCAGGAGGGTCATTTTTCTATGGTTTTGAGGTAGCGGAGTTGGAAGGTTTGTTTTTGGCGGGTGTAGTCTTCCAGGGAAATTTTCCCGGTTTGATAGTCGGTTTCAACTTCGCTGAGGGCATCCAGCAGCCCGTCCCGTTCGTTAAACTCCTCCTTGGGGGGGGCGGGTTCCACAAACAGACGGGGCTGACCCTTCAGCAGGGGCCAGGCGATCAACAACCCCGCTCCCGATAAAAACACCAAAGCGGCCAGCAGAATTCCGATGGTCATGTCACAACCCCTCTTCGTAACGTTTTAAATCCCGTTCAATCCGTTTGATTTGCTCGGGTGTCAGCGTTTCCTCCCCGGAGGGGGCGGCTTCCCCGGACCGTTTCTGGTTTTTGGCCAGCCGAAAAAACAGCAACAACCCCCCCAGGGCCAACCCTCCCACCGGCAGCCACCACACCAGCAGCCCCACCCCCTGTTTTTTGGGGGATCGCAGGATGAATTCTCCATATCGGGATTCAAAATAGGCCAGGATTTCCTCCTGGGATTGGCCTTCCCGCACCATGGAGCGCACTTTGTCCCGCATCTGAGCCGAAAACAGCGCCTCGGAATCCTTTACCGACAGGGCCTGGCAGGTGGGACAGCGCAATTCGGCGGAAATGGTCTGCACCCTGGCTTCCACCTCCTCCTCGGATAAAGCCGGGGCCTGCCCCCGGCTCCACAGCACCAACAGCAGGGTTAAAACCACAAACGGTTTGTAAGGGAGTCTGATCATGGTTTGTCCCCGCCGGGCTGTCCGGCCAGTTTTTGGATGGCCTTTTGGATGGATTCGGGGGTGATGGCGCCAATCACTTTGTGGCGGATGATCCCCAGGCGGTCAATAAAAAAGGTTTCTGGCGCCCCATACACCCCGTAACTGATGGCGATATCCCCCTCTTTGTCATCCAGCCCCAGGGGGTATTTTTTACCAAACCGCTTGGCGAATTCCAGGGCTTTTTCCGGGGTGTCGTTCATGGCGATGCCCACCACCCGGACCATTTTCTTTTTCTGGTCAAATTCCTCATAGGCCGCCTGAAGCACCGCCGCTTCCTCCATACAGGCGGCACACCAGGACCCCCAGAAGTTCAGCACCACCGGAGTGCCCTTCAAGGCCTCCAGCGACATCCGTCCTTCTCCCCGCAACCCGGTGATCTCCCAGGGGGGGGCAGGCTGGTTGATCAAAGGGGATTGGACCGTATAGGGGTCCTGCTTAAATCCCACAACAAACAAAACCACCAAGCCGCCAATGGCCCCCATCACCACCCAGAATTTCCAATTTTTCAACATCGTCTTTTGTCAACCTCCGCCCATTGGATGAACCCTCTGCAACCTTGTTTTTTCCCGATAACCAGCCCGTGGTTACCCCTGCGTCGCATCCCTCCCGGTAAAATACCCCCGTTGCCAAACCAGAATTCCGGCCATGGCCGCCAGCACCCCCAGGCTAAGCCAAAACAATGCCTCCATCACCTGCGGGTTCATCAGCAGCCCAACCAGGTCCTCGTTTTGACTTAAATACCGCACCTCCCGGCTGGATTGGTAGGCCTCAGCCGCCAATTCCGGGTTGCGGGCCGCCAGCAGAAAACCAAGGGCATTCACCGCGCCATCCAGCCCCAGATATCCCAGCCCGGCCCAAACACCCCAGGGGCGGGGCCGCCAAAAACAGTACAGCAGCAAGGCCGCCAGCACCGCCAACAGGGTGGCGGCGGATTCAAAGGCCCACCCCAGTCCGATGTGGTCCCACAAAATGTAATCGGTGACCGTCGCGCCTCTAAACAAGATTTCAATGTCCTTGGCCCCGGCCCATAAAAAAAAAGCCAACAGAATGTAAATGGCCGGATGGGCCTGGGACAAGGGATTTTTCTTCTCCATCAGGGGCCTTCATGGATATTGTTTCCGGCAGCCGCCTTGATGCCCTGCATCGCTCCCGGATGGAAAAGCCGCTTAGACCACAGGGGTTGTCCTTAAGGTCTTGGGCCGGTAAAACACCGCAATCAGATACCCCAGGGTAAACAGGGGCAATCCCATCCACGCCCACACCACCAACGGGTTGACCAACACCCTTAAGGTGACGGAGCCATCCGGGTTTTCGCTGGCCAGGGCCATATAAAAATCATGCTCCAGGTTGCGGTATATATCCACCTCGGTCAAGGGCTGGGGGCGGGTGGGATAATAACTGGCGGCGGGGCGCATTTCCCGCACCATTTCCCCGTTGCGGTACAGGTCCACCTGGGCCACCCTCAAATCGGCATTTCCTTTTTTGTCATCGGTCATCCCCTTGTACAACAGCTTGTACTCCCCCACCGTGGAGGTTTCTCCGGGTTTCAGGGTCATATTGTACTCCGTGGCAAAAAAGTTGCCCGCCAACCCGATGAACATAAACACCATCCCCAGATGGACCACCATCCCGCCATAGCGCTGCTTGTTGCGCCCGATGGTGGAAAGGGCCGCCATCAACACCGCCCCCCCGCCCTGACTTTGGCGCACCCGGACCGCCCGGGTGAAATCCATCACCATCACCGTCAGGGTGAATCCGGCGGAGCCGAAGATGATCAGCCCCCAGATATGCTCCACCCCCGCCAGCAACGCCGCCAAAAACCCGGAGGCCACCCCCATCACCACCGGAAGACGAAAGTTCTTCAGCAGAAAGTCCCAACTGGATTGCCGCCAGGCGATCAGGGTGCACACCCCGATCAGCAACAGCAGCAAAGACCCCATGGGAGTGACCAGGGTGTTGAAAAACGGGGCCTGAATGGAAAGCTTGGTGCCCCGGATGCCCTCGGCCAGAATGGGAAACACGGTTCCCAAAAACACCGTGAAGGCGATCCCGATAAACAACAGATTGTTCAACAGAAAGGTGGCTTCTTTGCTGAGGAGTTTATCCGCGGTATGGCGGGATTCCAGCATCTTGATCCGCTTGAACATCAAGGCGAATGCCCCGGTCAGCATGATGGCCAGAAACACCAAAAAGGCAGGCCCCACCTCTGATTGGGCGAAGGCGTGAACCGAATTCAACACCCCGGAGCGCACAATAAAGGTGCCCAGAATGGAAAGCCCGAAGGTAAGGATGATCAGGGACATGTTCCACACCTTCATCATGTTCCGTTTTTCCTGGATCATGATGGAATGGAGAAAGGCGGTGGCGGTAAGCCAGGGCAGAAACGCGGCGTTTTCCACCGGGTCCCAGGCCCAATACCCCCCCCAGCCAAGCTCTTCATAGGCCCATTCCCCCCCCAGCATCTGGCCCATGGTTAAAAAATACCAGGCGGTCAGGGTCCAGCGGCGGGTGGTGACCACCCATTCATTGTTCAGCCGCCCGGTGACCAGACTGGCCATGGCAAAGGCGAAAGGGATGGACAGGCCGATATACCCCAGATACAGCGCGGGGGGGTGAATGGCCATGGCCGGATGCTGCAACAGGGGGTTCAGCCCGCGGCCCGTATCCGGGATGGGAAATTGGGTGGCCAGGGGGTTGGAATAGGTGCTCAGCAGCCCCAGCAAAAACACATGAATCAGGTTGAGAGTCACCAATACCCAGGGAAGCAGCTCCCGATTGGTGGATTGATAGCGGAAGGCGACAAACACGGTGTAGCCCGCCAACACCAGGTCCCAAAACAGAAGGGAGCCGTCCATCCCCCCCCAAAAGGCGGTGATTTTGTAAAACAGGGGCAGATCCGGGCTGGAATTTTCAAACACAAACCGGACCGAAAAATCATCCGCCAAAAAGGCCCTGAGCAAAATAACGCTGGCCAGAAACACAAAAACAAAATTCACCGCGGCGGAAAGCTGAGCGGACCGCACCAGATTCCAGTTGTTGCGCCAGGCGCCCAACGCGGGGGCCGCCACCCCGAACAGGGATACAGCCAGGGCTGCCGTGATGAACACATAACCGATGGAATTGACCATAAGTCTTTTGCCGGAGTTAAAAGGAAATCACAAACTGCGTAAAGGGAGGCCGGGGTTTTCAACAACCCGCCCCTCTGGGATGAAACCTGGGTGGCTGATTATTTCATCAGGGATTGGTAGGTTTTGTCCCGTTGCCCTTTTTTGGCCTCCTCCACCCGGTATTCCTCGCTGTGTTTCACCAAAACCTCCTGGGCCACAAACACCCCGTCCGCCCCCAGGCGGCCTTCCACCACCACCCCCTGGCCTTCCTTGAACATATCCGGTTTCACCCCATCGTAAACCACCGGAATAGAGGCTTGGGAATCCTCTGTCACCCGAAAAGACAGCCGGACAGCATCCGGGTTCCAGGTTACAGAATCCGGCTGCACCAGGGCGCCGATACGGATGGTTTTGTTCCTGAAATTTTCGGGGGCGGCGATCACCTCCCCGGGGGTTTGGTAATACACCGTGGTTTGCAGCCCTTGGTACAGCACGCCGCCGATAATGGCCAGCACCGCTCCTGCCGCGATCATGTATTGGATTTTCTTGCTCATGGCTCCGTTGGGTTTTTTAGAAAACATGGTTTGAAGGTAAGGGTTCGTTGAAAGAACCGCCCCGGTGAACACCCTGATTGGAGGTGATGAATGACAGGAAGGTTTAAACCGGGCCTAAAAAAAGATTGGCGGATCGGTTATTGACGGGCGAGTTGTTCGGCCAGTTCTTCCTCCCCGGCTTCCACCCGCAGGCGCAACAGCAGCAAATAGGCAAAAAACACCGCCATCAACAAAAATGAGGCGAACAGGGGATACAGCAACACCGGGTCCGCCGCCGGTTTTGCCTCCCCCCCCACGGTCTTCAGCAGGGTGGTGGGCTGGTGCAGGGTGCGCCACCACTGGACCGACACATGGATTAAAGGGATATCCAGAAAGGCGATGATGCCGATTACCGCGGCCAGACGGGCTTGTTTTTCCCCCGGATGGGCAAAGGAACGCAGAGTGACATACCCCACATAAATCAAAAAAGCCAGCAGGGTGGTGGTCAGCCGGGCATCCCAGGTCCAATAAGTGCCCCAGGTGGGTTTGCCCCAGATAGACCCGGAAACCAACGCCATGGCGAAAAACAGCATGGCCAGTTCCGCCGAGCTTTTGGCCAGCCGGTCAAACATCATCTCCCGCTTCCACAAATACCCCACCGAACCCAGCACCACCAAAAATGAGGCCAGATAGGCCATCATAATCACCGGCACATGCAGGTACATGATCTTCTGCGAAAACCCCTGGCTGCTTTCAATGGGGGTGTAGCCGAATATCCATATCCCCAACCCGGAAAATCCGGCCAGAGAAAACCAGCCTAACCATTTGATCATGTGAGTTCCTTAAATCCTGTTTAAAAAAACTAGAGGTCAAAAACAACAACGTGGCCTTTGCATCCCTCCCGAAAATCCCCGGTTTGATCACGGGGTGGGGTTCAAGGGGTTTCTCCGGCATACCGCACCAGAAGTTCCGCGCACCGGGCCGCATTCACCCCGGTCTCCCGTTGATTATAACTGAGGGCTCCCTGATGTAAAATCAAAATGCGATTGCAAAGGGCCACCCCCTTGGTAAACTGATGGGTGATCAACACGGTGGTGCCTCCCCGGCGGGTGAATCCTTCCAGGTAATCATCCAGCAAATGGATGGATGCCTGGTCCAACCCCGAATAAGGCTCATCCAGCAGCAAAATCTGGGGATTGTACAATAGCAGGCGGGCCAGAGACAGCCGCTTCATCATCCCGCTGGAAAACCCGTTTACCGGAATATCCGGCACGTTGTCCAGCCGCACCCGGGCCAGGGCTTCATCCATGCGGGCGGAAAGGTCCTTTACCCCGTACAGGGCACCGAACAACTTCAGGTTTTCTCTGGCGGTCAGGTCATTGTACAGGCGGCTGTCATGAGAAATCATCCCGATGGCAGAGCGCACCCGGGGGCCGGCCACATGAAAAGGCACCCCCTGAAAACACACTTCCCCCTGGCTGGGGCGCATCAAAGACGATAGCATTTTCATCAGGGTGGATTTTCCCGCTCCGTTGTTGCCCAGCAACAGCAGAAACTCCCCCCGGCCCACCTGAAAGGAAAGATTCTTCAGCACCTGCCGGTGGCCGAATCTTTTGCCCACTCCCCGCAGGGAAAACAATACGGGGTCCAGGGGGGACCCCGTGATGGAACCGTTGGGGGCTTGGGTGGATGATGAATGAATGGCCATTGAATGTTTGATGAATGGATGTTCTGTGGATGGATGTTCAGCGGCTGTGGATGGACAAGCGGCCTTATCCTGAAACCTTGCGCCAGGCGGATTCCGGCCATCCCTGGAATTCAGGATGGCATACCCAAAGCCTGGCCCCAAACTTTTTTTTATCACCCAACTCTGCTGCCCTTCGGGGAATCCTTTTCATGACAAATCCAAACCGACCGGTCAAAAACATTCACCTGCTGGGCATTTGCGGCACCGCCATGGCGGCTCTGGCCGGGGCCTTACAGGCCCAGGGGTACCGGGTAACCGGCACCGACGAGCATGTGTATCCCCCCATTTCCACCCAGTTGGAACAACTGGGCATTCTTTTCAACCAGGGATACAAAGCCGAAAACATCCCCCCGGATACCGATCTGGTGGTGGTGGGCAATGTCATCCGTCGGGTGAACCCGGAGGCTGTGGAAATGACGGCCCGCGGGCTGGATTGTCTTTCCATGGCCGAGGCGGTGTACCGCTACGCCATCCGGGGCCGCACCACCCTGGCGGTGGTGGGCACCCACGGCAAATCCACCACCACCACCCTGGCCGCCCATGTTTTGGTGGATGCCGGGGTGGACCCCGGTTTTTTAATCGGGGGAATTCCGTTGAACTTCGGGGTGAATTTTCGGCTGGGCCAGGGAGACACGTTTGTGATTGAAGGGGATGAGTACGATACGGCCTATTTTGACAAAACCCCCAAGTTTTTCAAATACCGCCCCTCCATGGTGATTTTCACCAGCCTTGAATTTGACCATGCTGATATTTACGCCGACCTGGAAGCCATCCGCCCCCATTTTGCACAACTGGTGGCGGGGCTGCCCCCCCAGGGGCTGCTGGTGGCGGCGGCGGATGACCCCAACGTGATGGCCTTGGTGCCCCAAGCCGCCTGCCCGGTGGTGACCTACGGGTTCTCGGCAACCGCCGACTGCCGGTTGGACAACCTGCGGGTGGGCCCCCAGACCACGGAATTCACCACCACCTGGCGGGGGGAAACCCACCCCTGGTCGGTCCCCATGGCAGGGGATTACAACGCGTTGAACGCCGCCGCGGTGATGGTGGCCGCCTGCCATATTCCAGGGGTGACCCCGCAGGCGGTGCAAAAAGGGTTTGATTCGTTTAAGGGCATCAAACGCCGCCAGGAGGTGCGGGGGGTGGCCGACGGGGTGACCGTTCTGGACGACTTTGCCCATCATCCCACCGCGGTGGATTTAACTGTGCGGGCCATCCGTCAAAAGTACCCAGCCGGCACCCTGTGGGCGGTGTTTGAACCCCGCAGTTTTACCGCCCGCAGTTCCCGGTTTCAAACGGAATTCGCCCGCTCGTTTGATCAGGCGGACCGGGTGATGTTCCCCCCCCCCTACCGCCCCCCCGGCGGGTCCGGGGGAGAGCTTCTGGACCCGGAGCAACTGGCCGAAGCCATCCGCGAAAGAGGGCCGGATGCGCGGGCCTTTGCGGATACCGATGCCATTTTGGCGGAACTTGTGAAACAGGCAAAACCCGGCGATACCGTGTTGATTATGTCCAACGGGGGGTTTGACAACATCCACGCCCGCCTGCTGGAAGCCCTTAGCCACCGGGAAAAACCATCCTAAACCCTATGGAAATCTTCAAGCCCTGGATCCCTCATTTCGGCTTTCCCCCCACATCTGGAACAAAATCATGGCCAATCTCCCGGACCCCTTAAAAACCCCCCAACCCTCCAACCCGGAGAAAAAGGCCGACGGTGAAAGCAGCCTTTCCCCCGACAAAATTCGGCTGGAGGAATTCCCCAACCTCCATACCCTGAAGGCGGGAGGCAAAACCATCCACCTGGTGGGCACCGCCCATATCTCCCACAAAAGCGCCGAGGAGGTGGAGGCGGTGATCCGCCATGTCCGGCCTGACTGCGTGGC
>JAOUFO010000372.1 GCA_029858165.1 Deltaproteobacteria bacterium
GCAAGGCCCGTGCTGAAGCCGCTGGACAGGACCCCCAAAAAGAAAGCTAAGGCACCCTGGCGGGCATGATGACCATGGTCAGCCCCCGCCATTGCAACCGGCGCTGGATGGCGTAGGCGGTTTCGTTGTGGAGGATCCGGTGGAACCACCGTTCCCGGTCAAAAATAAGCCTGCCGGAAAAAAACACGGTGTTGGGAAACTCCCCCGCCACCGATTGGGCCAGTTTGACTGAATCCGCCACCGGGTCGGTGCCGATGATGTGGCGGTGGGCAGCCGGGATTCCCATGGCGCGGGCCATTTGCACATATTGGTCCAGCATCCGCAGGGTTTCCCGCTCCAGACTGCGCAACCCGGATGCGCCGGAAAACCCTTCTGTATCCACCACTCCCACAGAAATAAACACCAGACTTTTATAATGGTGTGGAAAGGACCGCAAGATGCCCAGCACGGTGTGGATGCCCAGCCCCCCATAGCGGGCCACCAATACCGCGGCGACGGGGTGGGAGGGGTCCACCGGCTGGCTGTTGTATTTTCCTTCCGGGTGGGAGATGTTTTCCAGTTCCTGGAACAACAGATTCACCTTGCGGAAAATATAGCGGTAATGGGCCCGCACCAACACGGCCAGGGAGACCAGTGCCGTGGTGGCCACCAGAGTGACCCATCCCCCGGCGGAGAATTTTTCATACACGGTGACAATCAAAATGGTGCCGCACAGCACCAGCCCCACGGTGAAAACCAGCATGTCTGTCAGCCAGTGGGGGTGGTTTGTATCCTCTTTCATCATCAGCCGCATCATGCCCAGCATGGAAAGAAAAAAGGTGATGAACACATTGATGGAATACATCACCACCAGTTGCAGAATGTCCCCTCCGGTATAGATCAGGGCGGCAAACGACAGCAAAGCCATCAGCAGAATGCCGTTGGAGGTTGTCAGCCGTTCCGAAAGGGCGGTAAACCGGTGGGGTGCCCAGGAATCGTTGGCCATTTTGGCCAGAATACGGGGGCCGCCGAAAAACCCGGCCTGGGCGGCCACCAGCAAAATGGCCCCTTCGGTGACCAAAATCACAATGACAAACGGGCCGCTCCCCACAAATCCATGGCTTACCTGCTCCGCCAGCACGGCGTTCATGGTTTTTCCGGCTGCCGGGGCGGTGTTCCACAGCAGATAACACAACAGCAGCCCGCCGGCCATAAACGACAGGGAAACCGCCATATAAAACATGGTGCGGTGGCCGTTTTCCACCTTGGGTTCCCGCATCAGCCCCAACCCGTTGGACACCGCCTCAATGCCGGTGTAGGTTCCCCCGCCCAGGGAATAAGCATACATCAACAGCATGGCCATCCCCCCCAGTCCCAGGGTGGAATACCCGTGGTGGAACCCTTCGGATATTTCCCGCTGGACCCGGGGAAACTCCCCCCCATGGATCGCCAGGGAGCCGGAAATCAACAACACATGGCTGACCAGGAACAACAGGAAAACGGGGGCCAGCACCAGCACCGATTCCTTGATTCCCCTTAAGTTAAGAATGGTCAGGAACAAAATCAGACCCGCTTCCATCAGCAGTTTGTATTGGCTGTGTTCCGGTGACAGGCTGAAGAAGGCATCCCCCGCCGCGGCGATGGAGGTGGTGATGGTCAGCACATAATCCACCAGCAGGGCGCTGCCGGCGGTCACCCCGGGGATCGGCCCCAAAAGCTGGTTGGCCACCACATATCCCCCGCCCCCATGGGGGAAATGGCGGATAATCCGGTTGTAGGCCGCGGAAATGGTGAAAATGGTGAAAATGGAAAACCCGGCCAGCAGGGGGGCAAGATAGGTGTGGCCTTGCAGGGCCTTGAACCCCTCTTCCGGGCCGTAACTGGAGGAGGAAAGGCCGTCGGCTCCAAACCCCACCCAAGCCAGAAAGGGGATCAACGTGATTTTGGTGAACAGGGATTGGTCCGCAAGGTTCCGGCCGCCTCCAAAAAAAATCCGGTGCAGAAAGGCGGCAATCCCCGTTTGCCGGGGGTCCTGATCTGGGGGAGCAGGAAAGGATGGTTGTGTGGGTTGCATGACCGGAAGCCGAAAAAGAAAACCAAAAACCCCAAGGGGGCACACCCCCTGTTTACTCCCGGCCCGGACCTTTGGCAAGGAATCCTGTATGGAGCCTTATTCTCCCTGGGGAATCAAGGGGATTGCTTTTGGGCGGAGAGCAGTTTTTCAGCTTTTTGAATATCCCCCGGCACATCCACCCCCACGCCAAAGGTGTTGGCCTGAAAACAATGGATGGAAAACCCGTTTTCCAATGCCCGGAGTTGTTCCAGTTGTTCCCGTTCGGCCAGGGGGGTGGGGGTCATGCGGGCGAACTGTTGTAAAAAATCAGCCCGGAACAGATAAATGCCCATG
>JAOUFO010000373.1 GCA_029858165.1 Deltaproteobacteria bacterium
AATTCCGGAGTGATTCTTTCCGGGGCCATGCACGCCATCCGGGTGTGGATGCGCAGGGAGCGCACATGGGGGACCGCCAAAGCCCGCCGGGCAATGGAAAGCAAACGGTTGTCGGGAACCATCAGGGGGTCCCCCCCGGAAAGGATCACCTCCCGAACCGCCGGATGGTGGGCCAGGGCCTCCAGGGCCGCATCCACCGCCCGGGGAAGGATGGCCTCACCCTGGAGGGTTTTCCGCTTTCTCATGCAAAACCGGCAATACATAGGGCACAGCCCGGTCACTTGCAGCAAGGCCCTGTCCGGGTAACGGATGGTCAAGTGAGGCACAGGAGAATGTTCCGGGCGGTCCTCGGCCAAAGGGTCCCTCCCCGGCTGAATCCCCCGGTCCGCACCGGATTCCCGGGCTTCCCATTCCGCCGGGTGGGGAACACTTTGGAGCCAGATGGGGTCCCCGGGGGCTTCTATCAAAGCCAGATAATTCAGGGGAATTCTTATTCTGGATGTATCCGCCGCCTGACGCAGCCCGTTTTGCAGCCCGTGCAGACCCTGGGGCAGCCTGGGGACCTGACCCGTCAGACCGGCAAACAAATCGTCCGGTCGGTTGAATGCCGGCCCAAGGGAGGGGGGGGAACCATCGGCGGAAGGGTTTGGGCCTTTCGGCCCTGCCTCCGGATGGGCCGGTTTCACTCCTTTCCCGGCTTCAGGGCCTGGGCCCCTTTTGAAAGGCTCTGATTCAGGATGGGATTGGGATTGTCCGGGGGGGTCGGCCAACAGGGGGGATCGGGTGGCGGAGGCCTCCGCCTGACCGGTTGAAGCGGCAACACCATCCTGGGAAATCACGGAAAGATCAGTCATGAATCAAAAGGGGTTTTATTCACCGGAAAACCGCGAACTCTCCAACCCCAAGGGCTGAGGAGGTTGGAGGGTTTCCGGCCTTTTCCGGCGTTTTCCGGCCCGACTTGTTTTGACCGGCTTGTTTTGGCCGGGCGGTTGGGGATACACTATTGAGGCGGGCACCGCCCCGGTCTACAGGGTATCCCATTTATCCGGTTTGCACACCCCAAGCATATTGCGGCCCGGATTTTTCCTGGTTCCTGAATTTGCATAACACCCGATTGTCTCCTGTTTTGATCAAAAAGCGGGGGTTTGACCCGGCCCTTGCCCCTTCACCCCATTGAATCCCAACCCACCTGAAAACATCCACAACCCCGGCACTTTATGAAAGCAACCCTGGTTTTAAGCAACGGAATGGTTTTTTACGGTCAAATCCGGGGAGCCATCAAGCCCGCCTTTGGGGAGGTGATTTTTAATACCGGAATGACCGGCTACCAGGAAATTCTCACCGATCCATCCTACAAAGGGCAATTGGTGGCCATGACCTACCCCCAGATCGGCAATTACGGGGTGAACCCCCAGGATGAGGAATCTCCCAAACCGTTTGCCGCGGGGATGATTGTCAAGGAACTCAGCCCGGTCACCAGCAACTGGCGGGCCGCGGAAAGCCTGGATGATTACCTGTCCCGCCATGGAGTGACCCTGTTGGAAGGGATAGACACCCGGGCACTGGTAAGCGTATTGCGCAATTCAGGGGCCATGATGGGGGTGATTGAACCGGCTGAAGGGGTCGACCTGGCTGCTCTGGCCCGCAAGGCCCGCGGGCTGCCCACCATGGAAGGGTTGAATCTGGCCCGTGAGGTTTCGTGCCCCAAACCCTACCCCTGGGTGGAACCGGGGGCCCCCCCCCCACGGTTTAAAGTGGTGGCTTACGATTTTGGCATCAAACGGGGGATCCTGCGCCAGATGGCCGCCCACGGAATGGATGTGGAGGTGGTGCCCTACAACACCCCGGCCGGGGAGGTGTTGGCCCGCAAACCAAACGGGGTGTTTCTATCCAACGGGCCGGGGGATCCCCAACCGGTTGTTGAGGCCGTGCAGGCGGTCAAAGAATTGCTGGGCAAAACCCCGGTATTCGGAATTTGCCTGGGCCACCAGATTCTGGGGCTGGCGCTGGGAGGAAAAACCTACAAACTGAAGTTCGGCCATCATGGCTCCAACCATCCGGTGATGGATGAAACCACCACCAAAATGGAAATCACCAGCCACAACCACGGCTTCGCGGTGGATGAATCCTCCCTGCCCCCGACGGTCCGGGTGACCCACCGCAGCCTGAACGACCAAACGGTGGAAGGGATAGAATCTTTGGAGTATCCGGCATTTTCGGTCCAATACCACCCGGAGGCCTGTCCCGGCCCTCACGACGCGGCTTACCTGTTCGGCCGGTTTGGCGCCATGATGGAAAACCGCAAAGCTTGAAAAGGGGGGGATGCTTTAACTGCCCAAGCGGGCTTGCAATTGCCGGTTGTACCCATCTGAAGTCAAGGTGAA
>JAOUFO010000375.1 GCA_029858165.1 Deltaproteobacteria bacterium
CTGGATTTTGAAATGACCCCGTAAGAAGTGCAACCAGCCAGCCAACGGGGTTTGGAGCCGCCAGGCGACACAACCCAGGGCTGTGCTGGTTGCCGGACAAGACCCCCGTAAGAAGTGCAACCAGCCCGGCTAAAAGCGGCCTCACCCCGCCCGCCTGCGGCGGTCCGCCCCTCTCCAGAGGGCGAGGGGCCTGGGTGTGCTAAATTGGTGAGGAAAAATCCATCCGTCTTGGGGGGTATCGGGTTGCCATGCAGTTGGACTCGTAGACGACATAACCCAGGGCTGTGCTGGTGCTGGACAGAGAGCCCGCAGAAAAAAGCATTGCGGGGGAGCAGGCCCCCCCACACCCCCTTTTACAGGTTGTGTAGAACACATGAACAGGGTCAAGGGAGCCGCGCTCCCTTGTGGGGTTTGGGGCAACGCCCCCTAAAAGAAAGGCGGCGCAAGCCCGCCCCATGCGGGCCGGAAGGCCGGTGGCGGTGCTGAAGCCGCTGGACAGGACCCAAAAAGAAAGGCAAAAGCATTGCGGGGGAGCAGGCCCCCCCGCACCCCCCTTTTACGGGCGTTCCCGAGCCCGGTTACAGGGTTTGAGGCAACACCTCAACAATCCAGGGCCCTGTCCCCCCATTTCCCCCTACCAAACCCCCTTTTTCACAATCTTCTTTGATATCCGCCCCTTTTCCTGATAGGTAAGGCCATGAAGGGTGAGGAATCCCGCCCCTGCCGCCTTCAGCGAAACAAAACCCCCTCTCCGGCGTATCAACAAAGGGAGCGGCGAAGTGCAAACCTATGGGGATTCCCCTTTTTGCCCAGGGCCGCATAAGCATAAGCCCCCTTGCCCCACACCATTTGCCACCCGCCATCAGGAGCATTGCATGAATCCACTGAGAGAAGGTTTGTTGAAGGAGCGCATCCCGGAGCCCCAGGTGATGGTGATTTTCGGGGCATCGGGGGATTTGACCATGCGCAAACTGCTGCCTGCTTTGTACACCCTGGCCCGGGAGCGGCTGTTGCCCGCCAACTTTGCCGTGTTGGGGTTTGCCCGGCGGGATATGGGGGATGACGGGTTTCGCAAGGCCATGCGGGAAGGGTGTGATAAGTTTGCCCGGCGCAAACCGGTGGACGATGCCCTGTGGAACAGTTTTGCCCCCTGCCTGTTTTACAATGCCGGAGAATTTTCTGACCTGGATGCTTACGCCAAGCTGAAAGACCGGCTGGACGAGATTGACTCCAAATTTTCCATCCCGGCCAACCGGTTGTTTTATCTGGCCACCCCCCCTTCCGCCTACCCGGATATTATCAAAAACCTGGGGGCATCCGGGCTGGTCAAACGGACCCTGGACCCTTTTACCCGCATTATCGTGGAAAAACCCTTTGGCCGGGATTTGGAATCGGCCCAGGTGTTGAACCGCCAGTTGAAGCAGGTGTTTCGCGAGGCGCAGGTGTTCCGCATTGACCATTACCTGGGCAAGGAAAACGTGCAGAACATGTTGGTGTTTCGGTTTGCCAACGGCATTTTTGAACCCTTGTGGAACCAGCGGTATGTGGAACAGGTGCAAATCACCGCCGCCGAGGCCATCGGGGTGGAAGGCCGGGGGGGATACTACGAGGAAGCCGGCATTTTGCGGGATATGGTGCAAAACCATTTGTTCCAGGTGTTGTGTCTGGTGGGGATGGAACCCCCCGTGTCCATGGGGTCCGACACCGTAAGAAACGAAAAAATGAAATTTCTCCAATCCCTGCGGCCTATATCTGCCGACAAAGTGGATGATTTCGTGGTGCGGGCCCAATACGGGGCGGGCAAGGTGATGGGGGAATCGGTGGAAGGGTACCGCCAGGAACCCGGAGTTTCGCCCCAATCGGTCACCGAAACCTATGTGGCCCTTAAACTGTTTGTGGATAACTGGCGCTGGGCGGGGGTGCCGTTTTTTTTACGGGCGGGCAAACGGATGCCCAAGCGGGTCACCGAGGTGGCCATTCATTTCCGCCCCGCACCCCACCTGATTTTCGCCCAAAACGGCGGGGCCCGGCCCACATCCAACATCCTGTCCATCCGCATTCAGCCCAACGAGGGGATTTCACTGCACTTTGGGGCCAAAACCCCCGGCCCCACCACCGATATTTCCCCGGTGAACATGGAATTCCGCTACGGCACCTCCTTTGGGCGGGAGCCGCCGGAGGCCTATGAACGGTTGATCATGGATGCCATGTTGGGGGATTCCACCCTGTTCACCCGGGATGATGAAACCGAAACCTCCTGGGGGTTTATCTCCGCCATTCACCGGGCCTGGGCGGCCCAGAACAAACGGCAGATTCCCCAGTATGAATCCGGAGATTGGGGGCCGCCGGAAGCCGAAGAACTTTTGGGGCCTGACAACC
>JAOUFO010000374.1 GCA_029858165.1 Deltaproteobacteria bacterium
GTGGCCCTGGGCTTTCTCCTGGGCGCTTTTGACAATCGCCTTGAAGTTTTCGGTGTGATAAAAATTGCGGGGCTTTAAAGGCCGACCGTTGATCAACCGCACATGGTCGGACCGCCAATAGCCGGTTCCCACGGAAGATACCGTGCCCATCCCCCCGGCCCGGGCCACCGCCCCGGCCAGATTGTCCCAGGACACACCCACCCCCATTCCCCCTTGAATGATGGGAACCTGGACGGTAAAATTACGGATTTTCAACGGGGGAAGGGAGGAAGTCATGGGCGGGCCTGTCTGTTTGGCGCAACGATTGTGCCGGACACAAATAGATGCGGGTGGGTTTTGTTTACATTTTCATACCCTATTTTGAACGGAAAGAGACATCATGTCAATGAAAGGGGGTGGATATGGCCGATGCCTTTGGGCCGATGGCCTTCGGGAACCAAAAACCATGAAATCGGTCTCCTTCCCCTCAATGACAGATTTAGAAAGATAAAACCCCATGACTTCGTATTACCTGGATAACGCCGCCACCACCCGGATGCTGGATGAGGTGCGCACCGGAGCCATGGCCCTGTTGGAGGGGGAGGGCCTCAACCCCTCCTCCCTGCACCGTTTGGGGATTTCCGCCAGGGAGACCATGGGGGAGGCCCGCCGCAGACTGGCGGGGCTGCTGGGGGTCCCCCCCCAGGCGGTGGTGTTTACCTCCGGGGGGACCGAAAGCGACAATCTGGCGTTGCGGGGGGTGTTTGGCGGACGGCCCAAAGGGGACCGGTTGCTGATTTCGGCCCTGGAACACCCGGCAGTCAGTGAAACCGCGCGGGCATTGGAACGCGCCGGGGTCCGGGTGGAGGTGATTCCGGTCACCCCGGAAGGGGTGTTGGACCTGGGGGCGTTGGACCGGATGTTGGACCATCAGGTGGCCATGGTTTCCTGCATGTCGGTCAGCAACGAAATGGGCACCCTTCAACCGTTGGTGGAGGCGGGCCGCCTGATCCGCCAAAAGGCCCCCGGCGCGGTGTTTCATGTGGATGCGGTGCAGGGATTTACCAAAGGGGAAATCCCCTGGCGGTCCGCAGGAGTGGGGTTGCTCTCCCTCAGTGGCCACAAGGTGCACGGTCCCAAAGGGGTGGGGGCCCTGATCCGCTGCCGGGATATTCTATTGGAGCCGCAAATGACCGGCGGGGGGCAGGAAAGCGGACTTCGCAGCGGCACAGAAAACCCGTTTGGGGCGGCGGCCTTCGCCCTGGCGGCCCAGGCGGTCCAGGCTCTGCACAAATCCATGGCGGAGGAACGGATGGCCTACCATCGCCGATGGCTGGAATTTTTACAGGAATTTCCCCGGTTGAAGGTGTACCGCTCGGTTCATCAGACTCCGTACCTGGTCCGGTTTTCCATGCCCCCGGTTCCGGCAGAGGTGATTTTGCTGCACCTGGAACAACAGGGGCTTTTTGTTTCCACCACCTCAGCCTGTTCCACCCGCAAGGCGGAGGCCTCCCCGGTGCTGCTGGCAGCCGGATTGGAGGAGCGGGAAGCCTTATCCTCCATCCGTCTTTCCTTTTCAGTGTTCAACCGGCTGGATGAACTGGAGGGGGCCTTCGCCGCCTTCCGGCTGGCCATGGCCAAACTGGGAAAACTGTAAGCCCCAAACCCAGCCAATGGGGGGCGCTGGGGGGCACGCTCCCCTGTCGGCTCCAAATCACTTAGCCGGGCTGGTTGCACTTCTATTGCGTCCTGTCCAGCGGCTTCAGCACCGGCACGGGCCTTGCGGCCCTTTTGGCCGGGCTTCCGCCGCCTTTCTTTTGCGTCCTGTCCGGCAACCACCACCGGCGTTTCTTTGTCGCCTGTCGGCTCCAAATCACTTAGCCGGGCTGGTTGCACTTCTATTGCGTCCTGTCCAGCGGCTTCAGCACCGGCACGGGCCTTGCGGCCCTTTTGGCCGGGCTTCCGCCGCCTTTCTTTTGCGTCCTGTCCGGCAACCACCACCGGCGTTTCTTTGTCGCCTGTCGGCTCCAAATCACTTAGCCGGGCTGGTTGCACTTCTTTTGGGTTCCCTTTAAACTTTTGGGAATCAACGATGGTATTTGCGTAAACCTTTTTTTAAAAAAAACATGAAACCTGTGGCAGAAGTTTTAACGGACCTGAAAGCCGCCTTTCCCGGAGATGTGGTGGAGTTGAGTTCCAACGACAACCGTCATTTCAGCCTGTTGGTGGTATCGGAGAAATTCGCCGGCAAAACCCGTGTGGAACAGCACCAGATGGTGTATCAGGCCCTGGGCAACGCCATGGAAGGGGCCATCCACGCCTTGGCCATCACCACCCAAACCCCAAAATAAAAATCCATCCAGGGGCTGAGACCCGAGGCAAACGGTGAAAAGCCCGGAC
>JAOUFO010000376.1 GCA_029858165.1 Deltaproteobacteria bacterium
ACAAAAATCTGGGACGAACTGATGGAGGATGCCGTTTCCCGGCCCTTGGAGGGGGATGGATACCTCTATCTGATCGCCGATTCTCACCTGGGGGATTCCCGTGCCCCGGAAGCCGATTTTGTGGCGATGCTGGCCCGGCTGGAGAAGCCGGTGGGGGTGGTGCTGTTGGGGGACCTGTTTAAGGTATGGCTGGCCCCCCCCAGGTTTTTAAACCCCAAGACGGCCCTGGTGTTGGACAGTTTGCAACAATGTCGGGCCGGGGGTGTGTGGGTGGCCCTGGTGGTGGGCAACCGGGAGTTTTTTGTGCCGACCGCGCCGGAAAAAGTGGCCGGATGGGGCCTGCCGTTTGACGTGGTGGCGGATGGAGCGCTGCTGGTGGCCTGGGGGGGGCGGCGGTATGGATTTACCCACGGGGACCTGGCCAACCGGCAGGATGTCCGTTATCTCCGCTGGCGGCGGCTGGCCCGCGGTTCTCTGCTGGCCCGGCTGTTTGGGATGTTGCCGGGGTTTGCCGTCAGGTGGATTTCACGCCGGGGGGAACAGGCTTTGGGGGCCACCAACCGGGAAATCAAAATATCCTACCCCCGGCAGGAAGTTGAAAAATTCGCCCAAAGGGTGGCAAAAGGGTTGGATGGCTTTTTTATCGGCCATTTCCACAAAGAAGGGGAGGTTTATCCCCCGGAAGGCGGGGTGTTGCGCATGGTGCCGGATTGGTTTTCCACCCGCAAGGTGGGCCGTCTGGCTCCGGATGGCACCTACAAAGTGCTGATTCCTTAAAGCCTAAATGGCCCGCTGGGTGCGGGTGCGGTTGGTTTCCGCCTTTTCCAGGTAATCAAACAGTTTGTCCATGGCCGCCCGTCCTTCATCGGCCACCTTTATTTCGCAGCCGATCATGGCCCGCTGGGGAGAGCAGGGCACCAGGGATTGAAGAGCCACCTGGAATCTGCCCAGCCTGATGACCGCCTGAATGGGCCGCCCCACCTGCAACAGGTCCATGTGGTCACGGGCGTAAACCTTTACCCCGGAACGGGAAATATCCATCACCCTGAAATCGGCATTCATGGCGGGCAGCACCAGGGTGATGTTGTTGTAGTGGGATGTGCGGTACCGCACCCCCTTGCGTTTGATGTTGGTCAACAATTCATTGGGCGACCGGCAAACAATCACCGCGTTGCCGTTGGCGATGTTGATGTGAGGTTTGGCCACCTCCAGCCGGATTTCCCGCAACTCATCCCAGGGAAGCTGAATCCGCAGGAACCCCCCGGTTTTGATGATGTCCTGAAGGGTGGCGGGCTTGCCCATCACCACCAGCCCCTTGCGCAAAGTCAGGACCGAAAGAAACCGGATGCCGGTGTTTTCCACTTCCACCCGGACGGTCTCCCGGCTTTTGTCCAGTCGGTTCAGGGCCTTCACCAACTCCGGGCTGGGTTGATCCCTTCCGGGGGAATCCCCCAATAATTTCTTCACAAAATCAAAGCCTGCCATCGGTTTTCTCCTGAAAGGGGCACCGCACGGCTCCGTTTTCACGGGCCGAAAAGGGTTCTTTAAGGGGAGAAATGCAAAAAAACAGCCAAATTCACCGGGAAGTCCCGTTCCTATTCCATTTGAACCTTAACCCTCCCGCCTGGGGCGGTCCGCCCATTTCCCGGAGGCGGGGCCAAACCAGCAGTCCGCCAAGGGTTCTGTTTGCGGGGAAGAAATTGGAAGACCATTCACAACGTGAAAAAATGTCGCTTTTCAATCCACCTCCACAATGTACGGACCGGAGAGGAGGCGGGGGGTGAGGTTCGGGGGTCGGGTGGTTTTTTGGGGCTTAATGTTCCATGGCCAGCTGGCATCCGGGGCCGTCCTGCACGGCGGCCGGTGCGCCTTCCCGGTCAAACACCACCAGGGTTTCCCATTTGGCATCCGGGGGGTGGGGCTGGCCCGGCGGATGAAACCCCGCGGCTCCACCCGGTTTGAGGGTATCCCATCCCCCCAAAATCACCCTGGCCGCCCGGGCGCTGGCCTCCATGGCGGTGGGGGCATGGGCGGTCACCGAGGAAAAATCCAGGTCAAACGGATGGCCGGTGCGGGGGTTGAGCAGATGGTGATAGCGCACCCCGTCCCGGATAAAATACCGTTGGTAATCCCCGGAGGTAACCACCGCCCCCCGGCTGACCAGCAGGTTGCCCATCTGAGCCCCGTGTTGGCGGGGAGAGGCCACCCCCACCCGCCAGGGCCGGTCTCCCTCCGCCACGGCCCCCACCAGCCGCAAATCCCCCCCCCCCCCCCCCCCCCCCCCGCCCCCCCCCCCCCCCCCCCCCCCCCCCCCCCCACCCCCCCCCCCCCCCTCCCCTCCCCCCCCCCCCCCCACCCCCCCCCCGCCACGGCGGCGG
>JAOUFO010000044.1 GCA_029858165.1 Deltaproteobacteria bacterium
GGTGATGGCCGAAATGCTGACCACGGATATGTATTCGGCCAGCATGTAGGCCGAAAACCGCATGCCGGAATATTCCAAAAAGTAGCCCGCGATGATTTCGGATTCCCCTTCCGGCTGGTCAAAAGGAAGCCGTTTGGCTTCCGCCAGCATGGCGGTAAAAAACAGGAAAAAGGCCAGGGGCTGGGTGAAAATGCCCCATTTGGGGATCAACCCGTCAAACCAGTATTGGTTTTGCCCATCCACCAGTTGGCTGATCTGCACCGATCCGTACACCATAAACAGCCCCATGATGGAAATGCCCACAAACACCTCGTAGGCCAGCATTTGAGAACTGGTGCGCATGGCCCCCAGCAGGGCGTATTTGTTGTTGGATGCGTACCCCCCCAGCACCGCTCCGTACACCCCCAGAGAGGTAATGGCAAAAATAAACACCAGCCCCACATTGATGTCGGTGATTTGAAAGGTGATGCCTCCCACCGGCGCGGCGAACGGGATCACCGCCCAGACCACCACCGCCGGCAAAAACCCGAAAAAGGGGGCAATAAAAAACAAAAAGCGGTCCGCCCCGCGGGGGACGGTGTCCTCCTTGAAGATGGATTTCAATCCATCGGCCAGGATGTGAAACAACCCGTGGACGGTAAATTTGCCCATATTGGCCCGGTTGGGGCCGATGCGGTCCTGGACCGCGCTCATCCATTTGCGTTCCAGCAGGGTCAGTACCGTTCCCAGCCCCATCACAAACACCAGGACGATCAGCACAATTTTGATCAGCACCTGAACCAGGGGCAGGGAGAGAATGTCCAAAACCAGTTCCATGGGGTTCCTTAAAATTGATTCCTTGGCAAAACCGCCGAAAAATCCCGCCGGGGAAACACGTCAGCGTTCCAGTTCCCCGGCGATCATGTTGATGGAGCCGAAAATAGGGACGATATCCCCCACATAATGGCCGATGGTCATCTCCGGCAGGGCAGCCACATAGTTCAGGCAGGGGGGGCGCAACCGGCATTTGTAAGGCTTGCCGGTACCGTCGGATACCAGATAGAACCCCAGTTCCCCGTTGCCGCCCTCAATGGCATGGTACACCTCTCCCGGGGGGGGGGTGGACCCTTCCATGATGATTTTAAAGTGATCAATCAGCCCCTCAATAGAGCCGTACACTTCCGATTTGTCAGGAATCCAGGCATTGCGCTGCCGGTTGATGTAATCACCGGGGGGCAGCTTGTCGGCCGCCTGACGCACGATATGAATGGATTGGCGCATCTCCTCGTTGCGCACCAGAAAGCGGTCCCAACAATCCCCCGTTTCTCCCACCGGGATTTCAAAATCCAACTCATCATACACCAGATACGGCTCGGCCCGGCGCACATCGTAAGGCTCGCCGGTGGCCCGCAACATGGGGCCGGTAAAGCCCAGTTCAATGGCCCGCTCACGGGGGATGATGCCGATGCCTTTCAACCGGTCTATGAAGATTTTGTTTTTAAACAACATCTTCTCCCCTTCGGTCAGCACATCCTCCACTTTTTTCAGCCGTTCCTCCAACATGGTCAAAAAGCCGTCGGGAAGATCATTGGCGTTGCCGCCGAAGCGGGTCCAGTTTACGGTCAGGCGGGCGCCGGTCACCTCATCCAGCAATTCCCAAAGGTATTCGCGGGCCTTGATAAACCAAAGAAAAACGGTCATCGCGCCGAATTCCATGGCCATGGCCCCGTTGCAGGTCAGGTGGTCGCACACCCGGGTCACCTCTCCCATGATCACCCTGGCGTATTGGGCCCGCCGGGGGACCTCCAGACCGAACAGTTTTTCCACCGTCATGGAATACGCCAGGTTGTTCAGCAGGGGGGATACATAGTTCAGGCGGTCCGTATAGGGTACCACCTGGACATAGGTTGAATTTTCGCTTTCTTTTTCAAAACCCCGGTGCAGAAACCCCATTTCCACATCCATGCCCACCACCACCTCCCCGTCTATCAGCGTGGACAGGCGGTTGATTCCGTGGGTGGCCGGATGGGAAGGGCCGATTTCAATCAACATCGGCTCCGCGCCGAACTCCAAAGGTTTCAGGCGTTTCATAAAGGGGGTTGCTCCGTTTCTGAAGGGTCTTTCATCACGCGGCACATGTAATCGTATCTTTCCCGCACGGGCCGCAGGGTCACCCTGGGTTGTTGCAGGTGGATCGGGTAATCCTTGCGCAGGGGGTGGCCCACGAAAGAATCATACAAAATCAGCCGTTTCAGGTTGGGGTGGTTTTTAAAAATCAGGCCGTACATGTCAAAACATTCCCGCTCATACCAATCCACCGCCCCCCAAAGGTTGATCAGGCTGTCCACCGATGGGTCCTCAGCCGGGACCGGAATCTTTACCCGCAACCGGTGGCCCAAAGCCAGGGATTTCAGGTGGACCACCAGTTCAAAGCGGGTTTCCCGAAGACCCAGGTAATCCACCGCGGTCAGATCCACCATCAGGTTGAACCGGCAGTGTTTGTCATCCCGCAAAAAAGCAAACACCTCCAGCATCCCCTCCCGGGGGATGGTGATGGTTTCATCCCCCAGGCAGGTATGACGGGCAGTCACCCGGCCGGGAAATTTTTCCAACACCAAAGCCGTAAGCTTGGGGATTTCCTGTGGCTGGGTTGTGTTTTCGGCTTGTTTGGTTTCCATGGTTCCGCCATTGAGTTGATAGAAAAGGGCCCCCGGCCCTTGAAATGGAATGATTGTCGGTTATTGGCGGCTTAACGTCAGCACTTCTTTGGTCTGGCGGGGGTTCTTGCCGCTGGTGCCGGTGGGGCCGCGCTCGGCGATCAGGTTTTGCAGCGCCACAATGCCGTCCAGCACCGCCTCAGGGCGGGGGGGGCAGCCGGCAATGTACACATCCACCGGAATCAGCCGGTCAATCCCCTGCACCACCGAATAATTCTGGTAAAACCCCCCGGAGGAGGCGCAGGCTCCAAAGCTGATCACCCACTTGGGGTGGGCCATTTGCTCATACACCCGCAACAACACCGGAGCGATTTTGTGGTTGATGGTCCCCACCACCCACAACACATCCGCCTGCCTGGGGGAAAACCGGGGGATTTCGGCCCCGAACCGGGATTGATCATAATGGGAGGCGTTGGACGCCATGTATTCCATGCCGCAACAGGCCGTCACAAACGGGTATTGGAACAGAGAATACTTTCTGGACCAGTTGATCAGGCTGTCCAGTCGGGTGGTGACAAATTCACCTTGGCCCATAATCGGTTTCATTCCCATTCCAATGCTCCTTTTTTCCAGGCGTATCCCAGCCCCAATAGCAATATCACCAGGAACACCGACAATTCGGCGAACCCGAACCACCCCAGTTCGCGGAACTTTACCGCCCAGGGGTATAAAAAGATCACCTCCACGTCAAAAATCAGAAAAATCATGGCGATCATGTAAAACCGGACGCTGTAGCGGCGAAATCCGGTTCCTTCTGAGGGCATCCCGGATTCAAATGGGGTTTTCTTCACCTCGGTGTGTTCCACCGGGCCGATGAGAATCCCCAGCATGGTGAACATCCCCCCCAGCCCCACGGCCACCAGGATGAGCAACAGCACCGGCAGATACTGCTCGGCAATAATATGATTGGCATCCATGGCGGATTCCTTAAAAAACGGTTTGCTGGGTTTTAAATAATCGTTGCCCAACCGGGTGAGGCCGCACCAATCGCCCCGGCGGATTTCCGGGGAAACCCCGGTTTGAATCATGGGTCACACTGCGGCCAGGGGAATTCCGCCGGGGCAGACGGCTTTTTTAATCTGGATACACTAAAACACATTCCTTTTTATTGTCAACGCAGGAAAACAGCTTTCAGAAGTTCCGAGAGCCATATTCCGCCAAATTCCAACCTGAGACCTGTGCCCAACTAGGGATTTCCCATCCCCCCGCCGCCTTCCCGTCAGGAGGGGGGGGTGATAGGGTGGGAGGCCGCCTCCATAGAATGGTGTTGAATTCCCCCCTCAGCCGCCCCAAAAACCACCGTGGGTACTGGGGGCACCGTGGCCTCCGAAAGGACGGCCCGGTCAATTCTGCCGGGCCGCATGATCAGCCAAGGCCTCCACCAAACCGTCCAAATCCTGTTGGGAAGGCACCAGGGCCACGGTTAATCCGGCCTCCCTGGCGGCTCCGGCGGTCACCTCTCCCAGACAGGCGGCCAGGGGGCGGCCTTTTTTGAGGGATTGGACCAGCCCGGGAGGCAGCATGGCCAACAGGTTGTGGACGGTGGAAGGGCTGGTGAACACCACCCAATCCACCCAATTGTTTTCCAAGGCGGCCTGGGCCTCCGGGCGAATTCCTTCCGGGGGGATCCCGGTGCGGTACAGGCTGGTGGCCACCACCGGATACCCCGCCTCCTTCAGCCCGTCCTCCACCACCGTGCGGCCCCCATCCGCCCGCAGGACCCAAACACGGGCCTGAGGGGGAACCGTTTTCAACAGATCATGCAACAGGTTTTCTGCCTGGTAATGTTTGGGCACCACCCTGGGATTCAATCCCAGGGTGGTCAGAATGTTTTCGGTGCCCTTGCCCACCGCCGCGATGGAGGCCGCGGAGAGAACCCCCAACAGGCGGCCTCCTCTTTGGCCGTCCAGTTGAATCACCCGGGCCAGGGCAAAGCGCACCCCGTTGGCACTGGTGAACACCACCCAGTCGGCAGGGGTCAACTCCCCCAGCCGGGTATCAAAAGGATGCCAGTCCTCCATGGGCAGAAACCGGATGGCCGGTTGTTCATACACTCTGCCGCCCAAATCCTCCAGTTTTGCCGTCAGAAGGGGAGCGTCACCGGCTTCCCGGGTGTTTAAAAAGGTCAGCCCCCGCAAAGGTTGAAGGGTGGTCATGGCAACGGAATCTCCTTTGGCGGGCACCGGGTGGAACCAAAAGGGTTCCATCCGGCCCCGCGGAAATGGCCGGGTATTCCAAATCCCTGTCCTGGATTACCCCTTTTTTTATTTGGCGGGGCGGGCAAACGGAACCACTTTGTTGACGATGGGTGATTCAAGGGGTTCATCCTCCACATCCTCCCCGGAGGGTTCCACCCCCGGCCCTTCCTTTTTGGATGGATGAGCCAGGCTGGCCGGGGTCAGGTCAAACAACCCGGCCAGAACCTCCGCCATCAGTTTTCCATCCCCTTCCTCGGCCACCTGCCGGACGTGGGTGGATGGAGCGTGCAACAGTTTGTTGACCAGGGTGCGGGCCATTTGGCTCACCAGTTTTCCATCCTCCGCCGAATCGCCGGAAAGCCGGGGAAGGGTTTTTTCCACCTCAGCCATGGCGGCCTGATTGAATTTTTCCCTGAGAGCCCGGATGACGGGCACCACCGACAGGGAATCGGCCCACCCCTGATAGCGGGCCACCTCTTCATCCACGATGGCCTGGGCGGCCAGGGCCTCTTTTTCCCGCTCTTTCCGGTTGGAATCGGTCACCGACTTCAGGTCGTCAATATCGTAACAATACACATTGGTGATCTGGTTGATATCCGGGTCTATATCCCGGGGAACGGCAATGTCTATAAAGAACATGGCCCCCCCTTTGTGCTGGCGCATCACCTGACGCACCATGGGGGGGGTGATGATAAAGCCCCGGGCTCCGGTGGAACTGATCACAATATCGGCGCTGGCCAGGGCCAGTTCCATTTCCTCATAGCGCAGGGGCTCCCCCTGGAATTTTTCGGCCAGGGCCACGGCGTTGTCGTAAGTGCGGTTGATGACCATCAGACGACCAATGCCGGTTTTGATCAGGTGGGCGATGGCCAGTTCGGCCATTTCACCCGCGCCGATCACCAGCACGGTTTTTTGGGCCATGGAATCAAAAATCTTCCCGGCCAGTTCCACGGCGGCATAGCTGATGGATACCGCAAACCGGGATATGCCGGTTTCGGTGCGGACCCGTTTGGCGGTGCGGAACACCCGTGGCATCAGCCCCATTAAAACAGAGCCGACACATTTTTTTTCCACCGATGCCTGGAAGGCTTCCTTCACCTGACCCAGAATCTGGGGCTCCCCGATCACCATGGATTCCAGGGACCCGGCCACACGGAACAAATGGTTCAGGGCCGGCTTGCCCGAAAGCCGCACCACAGACTGCTCAAAATCAAACCCCGCCCCTTCCAACCGGGCCGCCATCCACCCTTTGATGGCGCCAAAGGCTGCCGCAGGGTCGGCAGCGGCAAAATACACCTCCACCCGGTTGCAGGTGGAAACCACCATCACTTCGTCCAAAGAGGGCAGGCATTGGAGTTCCTCCAAAGCCTGGCCCAGTTGGGCCGCCGGAATATCCAGTTTTTCCCGAACTTCCACCGGGGCGGTTTTGTAACTCAGGCTCAATACAGAAATGGTCATGGGATTCGGATTCCTTGGGGCGGTCCCCATTGTGCGGTCCCCATTGTGCGCTCCTGGTGAACCGGCTATGGGCCTATCGGGTGGGGACTCTCCCTTTATTTAGTGCAAAACAAGCCGGGAAGCAATGGTTTAGATGATCCGCAGCCTCTCTTTTGAAAAACCGGGCCAGCCGTGTTTTTTAAAACGGGGTTGGCAACCGGGTGAACCCGGATCCATCCGGTCCCCTTCCCGGTAAATGGAATTGATTCCATTGTTGCTTTTTATGGATAAACCGTCAAAACATAGGATATGTTTCAGGAAGTCACACCCCGGCCCCGGAATCCAAAAACCAACCTGTAAACGGGGGCCGGTTTTGCACTGTTCACCCCCTGCCGGATGGCGCCATGAGGTTAGGACTGTTCCATTGGGTGACCCCCAACCAACTGACTCTGGCCCGGATACTATCCATTCCGCTGATTTTGTGGCTGATCACCTTCAACCGGCCGGTCACCAACGAAATCGCCTGGGGGGTGTTCTTTTTCGCCTGCCTGACCGACTGGTGGGACGGCCTGCTGGCCCGCGCCCGGGGGGAGGTCTCCCGGCTGGGCAAGCTTTTGGACCCGGTAGCGGATAAAATGCTGGTGATGTCCACCCTGGTGATGTTGGTTTCCATGGGCCGGGCAGAAGCCATCCCCACCATTCTCATCATGATGCGGGAGTTTTTAATCACCGGTCTGCGGGCTGTGGCCGCCGCCGACGGCAAAGTCATCGCCGCCGAGCAGGGGGCCAAATACAAAGCCATCATGCAAATGGTGGCCACCGGAACACTCATTCTGGACCACAATCCCTATTCCATCCCCGCCGATGTTCTGGGCCGCTGGTTTTTATACATTTCCACCTTTTGGACCTTGTGGACCGGGGCCAAATACTTTTGGCAGTTTTTAAAAGCCGCTCCCGGCAGGTAAACCGGCGGCTTTACTCTCTCCCGGGTCTGTCATGCCATCCCCCATCGGAATCGCCCCCCGTCTGGCCTGCCTGCACCCTGCCCCCGGCGCGGCGTTGGTCTGGGCTGAAAGCCCCCCTGAAGAGACCCGAACCCTTCAGCCGGAGGCTGTGATTTCTCTGCCGGAGACCGTAATCCCTCTGCCGGAGGCTTTGCCTCGGCCATTGGCTTTGCCTGCCAGCCCGTCCGCCGCCCGGCGGGAAGGGTTGGTCCGGGCATGGAGGGCGGCGGGCCGCCCCCGTCTGGATGCGGCGCCGGACGAAACCGGAGCACCCCCCATCCCTTTGCGGGAAATCACCCTGTTGAATCCCCTTTCCCTGGCCCCCGGCCCCCTGGCCGCCTTGTTGGATGGCCTGGCCAATACCTGGCCCCGGGCCGCCATCCGGCTGGTTTTGCACCTGGATTCCCCCCCCCGTCTTTTGGCCGGGCAGCCGGGCAGCCGCGGAAAACGGCGGGTGACGGCCCAAGAGGCGCGGGAATGGGGGGCGCGGGAGGGGGTATCCGTCCTGGTGTCTCTTTCTTCGGCCAACGGGCTGACCCAGGAGGAGGGATTGATCCAAAAGCTGCGCCTGGCCGGGCTACCCCTGGGGGGGGAAATCCTGCTGGTCAAAGGGGTGAACGATTCCATCCCGGTGTTGAGAGAGCTTTGCCTAGCGCTGAGCCGGGCGGGGGTCCGCCCGTATGCGATGTTGGATTCCGCCTTCCTGGATACAATACCGGTGGATACGGGGCGGGTGGAAACGGTCCTGGGTGATTCTGGGCGGGCGCTCCCCCGGCAACCGGCCCCCTCCCAGGGGGAGGCCCTGGTCAGGGGATTAAGAGGCCATATCAGCGGGGTGGCTGTGCCCCAATGGGTGCGGGAAGGGATCAACGGATTCCGGGAGGTGGTGGTCCCCCCCTATGTGGAGCAACTGGATGGTTTGGGGGCCGCCGTCCGGGGGTTTCAGGGCGGGCGCCACAGATACCCGGACCCCCCGCTTCCCTGACCCTCACTCCTCCTCTTCTATGAAATCCCCCTCATCCAACTCATCATCCAGTTCATCCAGGTCCTCCTCATCGTAGTCTCCCACCGGGGGGATTTTGCGCTCCTCCAGGGCATCCACCAGGTCCCCCTCTTTGCCTTCAATGTCCAGTTCGGACCCACACTGACCGCAATAGGCATGTTTATCCTCCCAATACACCTCTTGGGGGGATACATCCTCCATGCATTCCTCACAATATATTTTCAGTGCTTTTTTCATCTCCCGCTCGGTTGGAATGTTGTGGGTTGCCGGGGGCGGCCCCCGGGCCAATTTGGTGTTTTCTGTTCTTCACACCCCACCGATACACCCATCGGAGCCGGGTGACAATGGGTTTAAAGGGTTTAAACGGGTTCCTGCCCACGGGGTTGCCCTGGCCCGCCATTTTATTGGGTGGAGCGGAACAGCACCAGCACCCCCGTATAGGTATATACCCAGGGTTTGGCCCGGCGGGTGGCGATTTCAAATCCTCCGTTCATCCCCACCAGGGGAAACACCCCCAGCTTTTTGCGGATGATGGATATATCCACATCCGGTCTGCCATACAGTCGTTCCCCCCGCCCCATGCAATTCAAATACACCCCGAAATCCGGCGGGCCGGAAAGCTCCCCCGCCAGCCGGGATACCATCCGGTTCATGTCTCTTTCGGCCCCAAAGGGGGTTTTCAACATAAAGGAGACCACCGGGTTTCCCTCCAGGGGGTGGGGCATGATCAATCCCCCGCTGTCCGCTTCAAACCCTTGCATGTGGCGCACCACACAATCCCCGCCGGTGAACATGGGGGTTTTGGGGGTCAGCGGAAACCCGAACAACATGTTTTCCACCGCCGCCTGCATATCCTCCAGGCCGTGGGCCTCGCATTGTTCCAGGTACACATCCAATGCCCGGCGGCCATCCAGTTTGGTCAGCACCGCCCCATGGGATTCGGTCACAAAATGGGGGTCCCCCACCGCCAGGCAGGATTGGGCCACCCCGGCGGCCACCTCCATGGCCCCCTGAAAACCCATCACCGATACCGATCCGGACCGCACCCCTTCTCCCCCCATTTGAAGCCCAAAACCCTTTTGTCCATCATCGGTGGACCCGGCCCCGTAAATGGGATGGCCTTGAAGGCTGTCGGCCACATTGGCCAACAGTTCCGTGGCATCCATACGGTAGCCGTCGGGAAACAACAACAGGGCGGAATTGTTTGGGTTCCCGGTTGCCGGTTTTTTGGCTGCCGGGCCTGCATCCCCTCCGAAAAACCCCGCCAAACGGTCTTTATCCC
Organism: Deltaproteobacteria bacterium; assembly: GCA_029858165.1. Lineage (GTDB taxonomy): Bacteria > SAR324 > SAR324 > SAR324 > JACQKK01 > JAOUFO01. The sequence goes on from JAOUFO010000044.1 coordinate 9,621, forward strand.
CCGGAAGCACCCCCCCCGTCACCCGAAACGGCGAAGTCGGCCCCCTGGCGGACCCGGAAGCCCGCCCACCCCCGGCCAGGACCGCCACCCCCGGCCCTGCCTGCGTCTCCCCCCGGTGGGTCAACACCCCGGAGCCGCTGGAGCCGCACAGGGTCCGGCAGCCGGTTTCCGCCAGCAACGTCTGTTGCAGGCCATCCCCCTTGGCCAT
>JAOUFO010000045.1 GCA_029858165.1 Deltaproteobacteria bacterium
CATTCCCCCGGCGGAATTGGCGGCAATGGCCTCCAGAGCCTCCCTGGAAAAAGACATCCCCTCCCGGCCCGTCACCTGTTCCAGATAGTCCACCATCACCCCCGCCCGGATGCGGGGGAAATCAAACCGCTGGCAGCGGGAAAGGATGGTTTCCGGCAGTTTGTGAGGGTTGGTGGTGGCCAGAATGAATTTGATGTGGGGCGGGGGCTCCTCCAGGGTCTTCAACAGGGCGTTGAAGGACTCCATGGTCAGCATGTGGACTTCATCAATAATGTAGGTTTTGTAGCGGCATTTGGCGGGGGCGTATTTGGTGTTTTCCCGCAGTTCCCGGATGTTGTCTATGCCCCGGTTGGAGGCCGCGTCAATTTCCACCACATCCGGGCTGGTGTTTTGGGCGATTTCAAGACAATTGGGGCAGGCGTTGCAAGGCTCGTTGTCTGCCGGATTCAGGCAGTTGAGCAGCTTGGCCAACAGGCGGGCGGTGGTGGTTTTGCCCACCCCGCGGGAACCGGTGAACAAAAAGGCGTGGGCCACCCGGTTGGCAGCAATGGCGTTTTGCAGAATATGGACCACGGTTTCCTGCCCCACCAATTCCCCAAAGCGGGCGGGTCGCAGTTTTCGGGCAAGAACAACATATTCCATGGGGGGCCTCAATCATCCAGGCGGGGCTTGGTCTTTTTCAGGCGGGGCCTTTGAGGTCGCAGGGGGGTGGGGTTTTTGGGCGGTTCCAGTTTATCCCGGCGGTGCCTGTTTATCCTGACGGGGCCTGCGCTGAGGTTTCTGGCGGGGCCTTTTTGCTGTGACCGGTTTTTCCCAGGCATGCCCCTCCAACCGGGGGCCGGGTGGGGTGGGGAAAAAAAGGGGGAGCCGGGGTCCCGCGGCACATCCGCAGAATCGTGGTGCTGCTTCCTTTCGGACCTGACACAATTGGAAGCCTTGGATTGCGCGGTTGCCCGGCCTTTTCCCTTTTATATCTTTACCATCGGTTTTTAAATCCTGACCGGGATTTCCTGCGGGAGCGGAGAGAGAGGGATTCGAACCCTCGGTACGCTATAAACGCACACACGCTTTCCAGGCGTGCTCCTTAAACCACTCGGACATCTCTCCAAAAAGCCGCCTTCTGCAAACAGCGGTGTTGCAACCCAACGATAAAGCTTGGCAGGAATAAGGGGATATTTCAAGCAGGGATTCCACCCTCCGCCATTTTCACTGCCTGCCGGGTGTTCAACGGGCCTCAATGGCCTGAATATCCTTTACAAAAATTTCCAGGTTGCCGAATTTGGTCACCCCGTAACATTTGTTGTTGGCAGGCAGCCCCAGTTCTATGGTTTCACCGGTTTTCAGGGTGACTTCGGTCATCACCCGTTCGGGGAATTCAGGCCGGGGGGGGTTGGCCCGCACCGACTGTATCTTGACAAACGGGATGGTGAGGGTGGCTTGGCCGTAGGTTCCTTTCAAATACACCCGGCCCTCACAGGTGAACCGATTCACTGTCATGGAATGGCCCTGGGAATCGGTAAGGGTGACCCCGATGGTTTCTTGAGGGATGGGGATTTCCCCGTTGTCCGCGGTGCCCCCCCCCATTCCGCTCAACCCAACCCACAACACCCACAACACGGCCAAACGGGCTGCCCTGGCTCCCCTGTGCGCTGGTTTCATTCCGGCTCCTGAAAATATTTTTTTTGGCAAAAATCGGCTGGTTCGTGCCGTTTATACCATGGGAAGCCCAACGTCTCAATCACCAAGGGAACGATAAGTGATTTTATGGCCGGGTTTTTCCTTTGATATCGGTCCGCCACCTGCCTTATAGTAAAATCAGATTGGAGGGGAATTGCCCCCCCCCGGTTTAAGGATGAGGGAGAAAGACCAACGCAAGCCCAAGTATGGAGCAAAGGCTTATGGCATGGACCCGAAACTCAGCGGCTGATTGGCTGCGAGCCATGGAAGGAAAACCCATCCGACTCAAAGGAAATCATCTTTTTTTGGAAGTGCGGGGCATTTGCGGCGAAGTGGAAGAACTGGATGCCTGTAGCACCCTGTTGCTGGAATGCAGGGTGGAAGCAGGGTTGCCTGAAGGGTGTGATCTCCACCTGACCCTCCACGACCAATCCCTGACGGTCCACCTGATGACCGGAAACGGCCCGGCCACCCGGATATCCATGAAGACCTCGGTTCCCTACAGCCAATTGGAACTGGAGGATAACGCAATGCCCAAAACAACCCGCAGGCCCCCCGGCGCGTTAAAAACCGCCGGAGAGCCGGAAGTCACCTGGTCCCCCTACGAACTGCTGCATGAAACCCGGACTGGTTGATCACATCCCGGTGGAGGCCTGGTTGAAGGACAGCCGGGGCCGGTCCATGGCGTTTTCGGCTTACCCGGCCGCTCACCCCTGGTTGCAGGTGCTGATTTGCCACGGGTTCGGCGAACACCGGGGGTGGTGGCACCATGTGGCGGAGGCGTTTCAAAAAGAGGGAGTCACTGTTTTCTCTTTTGACAACTTTCACCATGGGGTGTCTGATGGCGCCCCGTCGGATGTGGCCGACTACAACCACCTGGCCGATGGAGTGTTGCTGGCCATGCACCAGGGGGTGGCTCCCCGCAGGGTCAAAGGGGTGGGGCTGGTGGTGTTGGGCCACAGCAATGGAGCCTTGGCCGCCTTGCTGGCCTCCCCCCGGTTTGCCCCTGGGGAGGTTTCCGCCATGGTGATCTGTTCTCCTCTGCTGGGGCTGTCCCCTCTGGCAACTTTCGGGGGGGGGGCGGCGGCCCGGCTTCTGTACAAAATAGACCCGGCCATACGGATCAGACTTCACCGGGACCTCAAGGAAAACACCCGCAATCAGGCCATTTGGGAGGATTTCTCCCGAGACCCCCTCCGTTTCCAGCATATTTCAGTCCGTTTTTTTATAGAAATGGCCCGGGCCGCCCGGCAGGCCAGGGAAACCATCACCCTGCCCGGAATGGCTGTGTTGCTGCTTGGGGGAGGAAAGGACAAAGTCGTCCACCGCAAGCACTATCTGCGCTGGTACCAGCGGCTTGAATCCCCGGACAAAAAGCTGATTGAATACCCGCAAATGGTGCATGAGCTGTTTAACGAGCCGGACTGGTTGGAGGTGTTCTACGATACCCTTGAATGGTTGAGGGATCGGTTTCAGACCGCTCCCCAAACCCCACCCGGCCCAAAACCGGCCACCGAAAAAACCCCGAGGAAAAGCCGAAAAAAAGCTGGGAAACCGGCCACCGCCCAAGCCCAAACCAAAGCCCACACAGAGGCAAAACCAAAATCCAAGCCGACCGCCGGGTTTAAAAAAAAGCCATCTCATCAAAAGGGTGCCCCATGACCCCCGCCGCTGTAAAAACCCGCCTGGAATCCATGGCGGCCCCCCGTATCCTTTTGGTGCGCAATGACGGCCTGGGGGACCTGATATTGACTCTTCCGGTGGCGGCCTCCATCAAGGCCCAGCTTCCCCGGGCCACGGTAAGCCTGCTGGCGGCCTCCCCCCTGGCCGGACTTGCCCGGCTGGCCCCCCAGGTGGATGGAGTGGTGGAAGACCCCGGAGTGTTGCTCAAACGCCACCGGGGGAACCATTCCCCCCAGGAACAGGCCCGATTGCTGGCCGGGTTGGAAGACCGCCTGACTGCCGAAAAATTTGATCTGGCACTGTTTGCCTATGCGGAGGCGGCCTCGGCGGCCCTGGTTTGGCGGGCGGGAGTGGCCGTCCGCTCCGGCCCCCTGCGCCGCACATTCTTTTGGCGGTTTAACACTTGGCAGAAGACCTCCCGAAAAAATTCCCCCTGGCCGGAATACCGGCTGAACCTGGAAAGTCTGACCAGCCTGGGTTTGGCTCCGGAATACCACCATCCGGTTCTGGTCCTGCCTCCCTTTCTGGAACCGGGTTCCCCTTATGTGGTGTTGCACCCTTATAAACGCAACACCACCGCCCTGTCCTGGCCGTTACACAATTTTGTTGCCCTGGCGGACCATTTTCTAAGCCTGGGGCTGGCTGTGGTGGCCGTGGGGGATGGCCAGGACCGCCCGGTGCTGGATTCGGCTTTTGGGCAAAAACCGGGAGTACGGGTGGAAACCGGCCTGGACTGGCCCGGCTTGGCCGGATTGATTGGCCGGGCCAAATTGTTTGTGGGCAATTCCTCCGGGCCGTTGCACCTGGCCGGATGGAGCGGAACCCCCCATGTGGGTTTTTTTCCCCAAAACCGGGTTTCAGCCCCCTCCCGCTGGCAAACACTGCCCCACCCCCTCCCCGCCTCCGGGGGTCCAAACACCCACGGCTTGCAACCCCCGGCCCCCGGCCAGTACCTGCTGGCGCCGGATTTTCCCAAACGGTGTGTCACCTGCGAAATGGACCGTTGCCCCCACTTTAACTGTGTGGCCTCCATCCCGGTGGAGCGGGCCGTGGCGGCCTGCCGGGCCTGGGGAATCGGATGACGGCCCACCCCGGCGGTTTTCACTTTTCATCCCCCCGCCGGGGGCTTTAAGATGTCCACAACCCCTTGCCACACTTTTTAATGAGGCCGCCTTTTCCATGAAAACCCTGATTTTATCCGGCTACGGCACCAACTGCGAAGATGAAACCGCCTACGCCTGCCGCAAAACCGGAGGCGGACCGGTGGAGGTGCGCCACATGAGCGACCTGTACACCGGGGGAATCTCCCTGGACGGAATCCACCTGATTGTGTTCGGCGGGGGGTTTCTGGATGGGGACGACCTGGGCAGCGGCAGAGCGGCATCCAACCGGTTCCGCTGGCGGCCCATGCCCCAGGGCACCACCTTTTTGGAAGAATTGGAGGGATTCATCCGGTCTGGAAGGTTGGTTCTGGCCATTTGCAACGGTTTTCAACTGCTGGTCAAATTGGGGTTGCTGCCGGGGACCTCATCCGAAACCATCCAAACCGTCAGTCTGGCCCCCAATGGCCGGGGGCGGTTTGAAGACCGCTGGGTGCGCCTGAAGGCAGACCCGCAATCCCCCTGCGTCTTCACACGGGGGGTGGACCAGCTGGACCTTCCCGTGCGCCACGGAGAAGGCCGCCTGGCCGCCCGCCAGGGGGATTTGATCCCCTCCCTGGTGACAAACGGGTTGGCCCCCCTGCGCTATTGCGATGGAGACGGCAACCCCACCGAAGACTATCCCCAGAACCCCAACGGTTCTCCTCTGGGGGTGGCCGCCCTGTGCAACCCGGCCGGAACCGTGATGGGGCTGATGCCCCACCCGGAGGCCTTCAACCATTACACCAACCATCCCCAATGGACCCGCCTCTCCAAAACCGGAGAAAATGGAGACGGGCTGGTGTTGTTTGACAACGCCTACCGCCACCTGAAAGAACATTTCCAGGAATAATGGCGGGGATGGGAAAATTGAAGGAAAAAACCTTTCAAACCGCCACTGGGTTGTGTTAGTTTTTTAAAAAAAACTTTCAAGAGAACCCATCCATTCCAAATTTTCCTCAGAATCAGGCCATGAAAACACAATCAAACACACACCCAGGAATTTTCGGGTGGATCATCGCTGCTGTGATTTTGACCCTGACGGCACTTCCTGCATCGGGTCAGGAATCCTCCAACGGGCAGGAGGATGGCGGCGCTCCACAAATTCTGACTTCCGATCTTTCCCAGCGGCAAAGCGTGGATTCTGAGGAGATGGAAGTAAATTTTGTGTTTGCGGGCAACAGCAAAATCACCCGGATCACCATCAACGGCCAGGATCAAAAATTCGTTAAATCCGATACCGTGGCCATCACCACCACCATCGCCACCCCCAAAGGCAACACCCTGGTGGATGTGGAAGTGGTGGATGAACAAAGCCGGTTCCGCAAAAAAAGCTATTTCATTTTTTACGGCGGGGGTTCCATCGGGGTATGGCGCGCCAAATGGGGATCGGCCTTGGGGGGGGCGCTGTTGTTTGCCCTGTACGCCAATCAAAAATCGGGTGAGGTGAAGACCTCCAATTCCAAACAAAAAGAACTGGTGGCCCAAATCAACGCCACCACCAATCAGGGCGATTTTGGTTCTTTAAAAGCCTCCCTGTCCGCCGAACAGACCAAAGCGGCCAAAGCCGCATCGGATGCCAACAACGCGGTACTGCTTACCCTGGGGCTGACCGCATTGGCCGCCTGGATATATATGGATGAACCCATCCCTGAAACCGATGAAGTCAAAGAACTTCAGGTGCCCATGGTCCTCCCGGACCGGGGGGGGTTCGCCTTGGTCTATCAAACAAAATGGTAAGGCGGATGGCGGTGCTGACTGCTGGAAACGGTTCCTCTGGTTTCGCTCCCTCTGTTAATCGGTTTGATTTTTTCTGCTCCTCCCTTTGATAATCTCCTGCTCCTCCCTTTGATAATCTCCTGCTCCTCCTGCCGGGTTTTCTGGCCGGGGATGGCCCCTGTGGCTCCGGCCATAGCGCCTAAAGCCTGGGCCATAGAATGAGGCCTCTGCACAACTCATTTTTTCCCATCCCCCTGCCCCCTTCCCAAAGGGAAGGGGGTTGATATGATTGGGGGCCTGCGGCCCCCAATCCACCGCGTTTTTATCAAAACGGGAGCTTTTGGCAGTTATGCAGAGGCCTCAGAATATAAAAATCCCCTGGCAAAAGCCCGGCCCAAGGGTTTACAATAAAGCCTGTAATTATCATTCACTCCGATTCCCCCGCCCTAAGGCCGCAATCGCTAAGGGCCGGGGAACGTTTAGGGTTTGCGGTGGAAACGCCCGGGCCTCCCGGTGGAAAGGAGACCGAATGAAAGTAAAGGACCGCTTCTGCCGTCCGATGGACACCCTGCGTGTGTCTGTGACGGACCGTTGCAACTTCCGTTGCGGCTATTGTATGCCATCGGATGTGTTTGGCACCGGTTACGCTTTTTCCCCCCAAGACACCCTGTTGGATTTTGAGGAAATCACCCGGCTGGCGGCCCTGTTCACCCGGTTGGGGGTGCGCAAATTCCGCCTGACCGGTGGGGAGCCTTTGTTGCGCCGGGGGTTGCCGTCCCTGGTGGCGGGTTTAAGGGGGCTTACCGGGGTGGAGGAAGTTGCCCTGACCACCAACGGCTGGTTGTTGGCCGATCAGGCCCAGGCTTTGAAACAGGCGGGTCTGGGGCGGGTCACCATCAGCCTGGACAGCCTGGACCCCCGGGTGTTCGCCCGGATGAACGGTGTGGGGCTGGGGCCGGAGCGGGTGGTGGCAGCCATCCGGGCGGCCATGGAGGCCGGACTGAACCCGGTGAAGGTGAACACCGTGGTACAGCGGGGGGTGAACGATCATACCCTGGTGGCCCTGGCCCGGATGTTCAAAGAGATGGGGGTGATGGTCCGCTTTATTGAATATATGGATGTGGGGGGGGCCGTCGGGTGGCATCCGAACCAGGTGGTCAGTGAAGCCGAAATATGGAGTCTGTTGGACCGCCATCTGGGGCTGGAACACCCAGGAGAAGATACGGCCCCCCTATCCTTTCCCCGGTCGTCCGGGGCGGACGGCCCCATGGGAGAGGTGGCCACGGTTTACCGTTACCGGGACGGATCGGCAGCCGTGGGGGTCATTCCTTCCATCACCCGCCCTTTTTGCGGGGGATGTACCCGGGCCAGGCTTTCACCGGACGGTCAATTGTATTTTTGCCTGTTTTCCCGCCGGGGGTTGGACCTCAGGGGTTTGTTGCGGGGTGGGGAATCGGATGCGGGGCTGTTGGATGCCATCCGAATGGGGTGGGAACAGCGGGAGGACCGGTACTCCCAGGAGCGGCCACAAGGAATTTACCCCCCAAAAGAAGGCCAGGTTGCCGCCGTGCATCCCGCAGCTATGGCTCCCCAGGCTGGGGATGGCCCCCCCAAAGTGGCCATGCACAAGGTGGGAGGATGATGCCTCCCCACCGGACAGCGGACCGCCCCCGTTTTCATCTTTTTCCGATTTTGGTACATTGACCCTGTGGGCCGACATGTATCGGGCGCCAACAGCCCCCCCACCGTTCAAAGCGGCGGCTTTCCGCCAAGCATTCATCACCTTGTCCCGCAGGCCCGGCCGTGACGATCCAAACACCTCCCTTGCCCCCCCCCAAACCCCAGGGCCAGTTGGTGGATACCGCCCTGCGGTACCATTTTTTGGGAATCGGCGGGGTGGGCATGAGCGGCCTGGCGGTGTTGCTGCACCATATGGGCATTCGGATTTCAGGAAGTGACAAAGAGTCCAGCCCTCAGTTGAACGCCCTGGAAGCCCTCGGCATTCCCGTCACCGTGGGACATGAGGGAAGCGGGCTGGAACAGGCCGATGTGGTGGTCTATTCCTCCGCTTTAAAACCCGGCCACCCGGTGTGGCGCCGGGTGGAACAACTGGGCAAGCCCAGAATCCACCGGGCGGAGCTGTTGGGGGCCATCACAGCGAAAAAACAAACCCTGGCGGTGGCTGGGACCCACGGCAAAACCACATCATCGGCCTGTTTGGCCCAGACTTTGGCCGGAATGGGGTTGGACCCCACCGCCCTGGTCGGGGGTCACCTGCCTCAATGGGGCGGAAGCAACATCCTTATAGGGGGGGATGACCGCCTGCTGGTGGTGGAGGCCGATGAAAGCGATGGCAGTTTTGTCCATTTCCACCCGGCGGCGGTGTTGTTGACCAACATAGAGGCAGACCATCTGGACCACCATGGCAGCCTGGAAAACGTGGTGGGGGCCTTTCAATCCTTTGTGGCCCGGCTGAAGCCCCAGGGGCTGCTGGTCTATTGCGCCGATAGCCCCCTGGCCGTGAAGGTGGGCCAGGGTTGGACCGGCCCCCGCATCTCCTATGGTGCGGGGGCCGGGGCAAAAGAAACACAAGGCCATCCGCATGTGCGGGTGACTGTGGAGAATATGGCCCCTGGTTCCATGGATTTGCGGCTGGATACCCCCTGGGGGGAGCGGCGGCTGACCACCCCCTTGGGAGGGGCTCACAACGGGCTGAACCTGGCGGGGGTGGCCGCCCTGGTGATGGCATCGGCCCGGCGGGACCCCCGGCTGGCGATGGCCGCGGGGCCGGAGGACCACCGGCTGATGGAGGCCCTGGGAGGGTTTACGGGGGTGGCCCGGCGTCAGGAATACCTGGGAGAGGCCGCCGGGTTCAGGCTGTTTGACGACTACGCCCACCACCCCACCGAGGTGCGGGTGACGTTGGACATGTTCCGGCGGCTGTACGGGGGACCCCTTACGGTGATTTTTCAGCCCCATTTGTATTCCCGCACCCTGGAATTTGCCGGGGAATTTGCCCAGGCGTTGTCGTTGGCGGACCGGGTGATTGTGGTGGAGGTGTACGCCGCCCGGGAGGCCCCCATTCCGGGGGTGAGCGGACGGACCATCCTGGAACACATGCAGGACCACCCGGCGGCGGATTATATAGCCGATTGGCGGGACATCCCCCCCCTTGCCTCCCGGGGGGGGGTCCCCCGGGGGGTGGTGATCACCATGGGAGCCGGGGATATTCACCGGCTGGGACCGGCCTTGTTGGAAAGGCTGAAGCCATGACCCCCCCTTCATGGCAACCGGAAATCGCGGCCTGTTTAAAACGGTCCCGTGCCCGATGGGATACCCCCATGCGGGAGGCCACCAGCTTTCGCATCGGGGGACCGGCCGATTGCCTGATAGACCTGGAATCGGAGGAGGAACTGCTGGGGGTGTTCCGTGTGATCCGCACCTTTGATCTGGCCTGGCGGATATTGGGCAAAGGGTCCAACATTTTGGTGGCCGATGAAGGATTGAGGGGAGTGACCTTGCGTTTGGGCAAAGGGTTCAGCGGTGTCACCCGAAAGGAAGGGCCGGGGGGGCTGGTGCGGGCCGGTGCGGGGGTATCCAATC
>JAOUFO010000046.1 GCA_029858165.1 Deltaproteobacteria bacterium
GCAGCCCTTCCAGATGGATGGTGCGGGCGATGTTGCTTAAGTGGCGGGGTTTGTTGCCCCCGGCCAGCCGGGTCCAGGCGGTTTGGCGCAGGTCATTCGGGCAGTGGGCGGAATCCACCCCCAGCAGCGATGCCCCCCGCAAAATAAACGGGTACACGCTGGTATGCAGGTCGGCCCCCCCCACCAGACCGCTGACGGCTGGCGCCCCCCCCGGTTTTATCCCTTTCAGCACATTGGCCAAGAGGCTCCCCCCCACCGGGTCCACCACCCCGGCCCAGGTGGCTTTGGTCAACATTTTGGGGGAGGGCTCTGCCAGTTCCCGGCGGTCCACCACCCAGGCGGCCCCCAACCGGGAAATCCACGCCTGATGGGTGGAATTGCCGGTGGCCGCGGCCACCTCATACCCGGCCCCGGAAAGAATATCCACCGCCAGAGAACCCACCCCTCCGGTGGCCCCCAACACCAGCACCGGGCCGTCGGCGGATTTCAGCCTGTGGCGTTCCAGGGCCATCAGCGAAAGCATGGCGGTCAGACCGGCGGTGCCGATGGCCATGGCCTCCCACATATCCAACCCGGCGGGCAGGGGCACCACCCACCCGGCGGGCACCCGGGCGTATTGGGCAAACCCCCCCCACACCTCCACCCCCAGGTCAAACCCGGTGGCCAGAACCTTCCGGCCTGCCGAAAACACCCCGCTGGTATCCGATACCACCTCCCCGGCCAGGTCCACCCCCGGCACATGGGGAAACCGGCGGACCATCCCCCCCACCCCGTGGGCCGCCATGGCATCTTTGTAATTCACCGAAGAATATTGGATCCGGATGGTCACATCCCCCGCTGGAAGCCCGGCCAGGGACACCTGGCCCACCCCCCCTTTAACGCTCCGCCGCTTTCTTCCACCACATAGGCCGCCATTGAATCGTTCATGGGCTGTCTTTCATGGATGGAGATTGGGGTTCGGCTCCGGTTCATCCGATGGATTGCGCGGGTTGGGTTCGGGATGGGCCGACTGATATTTGGCAGCAACCCGGATCACCTCTCCGGCCACCTGCTGACCGGATTTTCCCCGGGTGTCAATCACCACATCGGCGGCCATGTATTGGGCCATGCGGGCCGCCAGCATGTCGGTCACCTTTTGCCGCAAATCCCCCCCCTGGGCCAGGGGGCGGCGGGTGTCCTTTTCCAGCCGGGCGATGATTTCCTCCGGGTCGGTGTTTAAAAAGAGGACCAGCCCGGCTTGTTGGAGATGCTCCAGGTTGCCGGGGGTGGTCAGGATGCCCCCGCCGGTGGAAATCACATGGTTGTTCAGCCCTTTGAGATTTCGGGCCAGGGCGGTTTCCAGCCCCCGGAAGGCAGCCTCTCCCTGTTGGGCAAAAATCCGGCTGATTTCAAGGCCGGTTTCCTTTTCTATAAAATGATCCGTATCCAAAAACCGATACCCCAGCCGGTGGGCCACCTTGCGGCCCAGGGATGTTTTGCCGGAAGCCATAAACCCCACCAGCACAATGTTCATGCCCTTCCCCGGAAAGGATGGGCCTCTGGGAGCGATCGGGCAGGTTCCGGGATGGCCGGAATTTCGGTGTTGAAAGATTGTGTGATCCATCCCCCTCCCAGCATCACATCCCCCCGGTAAAAGACCGCTGCCTGACCGGGGGCCACGGCCCGCACCGGTTCGGAAAACGTGACCCGACAGGAGCCGTCCGGTTGCGGGATCACCTGGGCGTTTACCCCCTGATGGGCATAGCGCACCTTGACCATGACTTCCAACGGACCGACGGGGGGGGCCACCGATACCCAGTTGACCCCGGTCACTTCCATTCCATCGGAATACAGCCACGGTTCCTCCCCCAGGATCACCCGGTTGGAGGCCGGGTCCAGGGCCACCACATACAAGGGGTTGGGGGCAGAAACACCCAATCCGCGCCGTTGCCCGATGGTGTAGGCCGCCAGCCCCGGATGGGTCCCCACCACCTGACCGGAGGTATCCACCATTTCTCCCGGAGTCTGAGGCCCCAGCCTGTCCCGCACAAAATCCCGGTAGTCTCCCGGTACAAAACAGATTTCCTGTGAATCCGGTTTGTTCCAGTTGAGAAAGCTGAGTTCCCCCGCCAGTTTGCGGGCCTGAGGTTTTTCGGTTTCGGCCAGGGGAAACAACATGTGGGGCAGTTCTTCCGCCGGAGTTCCGAATAAAAAATATGTCTGGTCCTTATGGTGGTCCCTGGGGCGGGAGATTTCAAACACCCCGGTTTGGGGGTTTTGGCCCACCCTGGCGTAATGGCCGGTGGCCAGACAGTCACAGCCGATTTCTTTGGCTTTGGCCATCAGCACCCGGTTTTTCACCTCCATGTTGCACATCACACACGGGTTGGGGGTCAACCCCCGGCGGTAGCTTTCCACAAAGTATTGCACCACCTTTTGGGCAAACACCTCCTGGAAATCCAGTACATAAAAGGGGATCCCCAGCCGGTGGCACACCTGGCGGGCATCCAACGAATCATCCAGGGAGCAGCAGCTTTTGGGCCGGGGGGTGTTGGGCGAAACGGGATCGGACGGGGCAAGCTTCATGTGCAGCCCCACCACCTGATAGCCCTGTTTCAACAGCAGGGCCGCCGCCACGGAGGAATCCACTCCGCCGCTCATGGCCACCGCCACGGTTTTTCCCTGGCCCGGCAGACCGCGGGTTGTTTGATCCGGTTCCATGGCTACCCCAATTCGGTTTTCAAAAAGCTTGCATCCAACCGGATGGTCGCCTTGCTTCTAAGGGAGTTGAGCCATTCCCCGTAGGCTTCGCTTTGTTTTTCCTCCACCAGCACATCCCGGATGCGCGGCAGGGCGTCCAGGTATCCCATCTGTTGGCGGACCTTCACCCCTTCCAGCCGGAACAGGTGGTAGCCCATCTGGGTTTGGGCCGGACGGCTGACATTGATGGCCCCAATGGCCCCCATGCGAAAGATCACCTGATCAAACTCCGGGGGCATCACCCCCCGCTCCACGTATCCCAGGTCCCCATCCGCCACCCGGTCCGGGGTGATGGAATATTCCCGAACCAGGGAGATAAAATCCCTTCCCCGGGCCAGTTGGCGCACCACTGAATCAAAATCCCCCCGGGTTTCCACCGCGATATGACGAACCCGCACCTGCTCCGGCTGGATAAATTCGTTTTGATGGGCCTTGTAATAGGCCCGGCTTTGGCCGTCGGATACCCGGATTTTGCTGACCACCTCCCGTTGAATCAGTTTTTCGTGAATCATCCTCCGTTTGAAAAACGCCACCCATTCATCCTGTTTTTTATCCGGGCTGCCGGTTCTTTCATCCATGGGAGCATCCCCTTCAGCGTTTAATTCCAGGTCCACCCGTGCCCGTAACACATCCTCCTTAATTTCAATCCCCCGGCGGCGGGCCTCCTGATCCAAAAGAATATCTTCTATCATGTTGTCCAGAATCAGCCGTTTCACCTCCTCTTTGTCAAAATCATCCACAATGAAATTTTCCCAATGAGCAAAAAATTCCTGATAGGCGTTTTGGAAGGCATCAAAGGTGATTTCCTCATTGTTCACCACCGCCACCGGGCGGGTGACCACCATTTCATCATCCTGACGAAAGGTATCCTGGCAGGCGGTCAAAACCGCCAGCCCGGACGCCAACAGCAACAGGCGGGTGATGGAACGGTGCAGGGTCATGGGCCAATCCTGTGGGGGAAGATGTACCCTCCCGGAAAAATTCCTGAGGGAAAGCCGGTGGGGACAAAACACCCCCAATTTCCAAACAAGCCGGTCTCCAAAAAACCGGCCCAAAAAATGGGCTGAAACCTCCGCATAACTGCCAAAAGCTCCCGTTTTGATAAAAACGCGGGGGCTTGGGAGCCCTGTCCAGCGTTTTCAGCACCGCCATCCGCCTTGCGGCGGCTTAGGGCGGGCTTCCACGCCTTTCTTTTGGGGCCGCAGGCCCCCAATCATATCAGCCCCCTTCCCTTTGGGAAGGGGGAAGGGGGATGGGAAAAAACGAGTTGTGCAAAGGCCTCGGGCTGTACCAATAAGGAGGTATAAAACAACGACGGCACCCGAAGCCAACTCTGTTTTATCCATACACCATGATGCCACACCGGACATCCTTTTTGCATCCACCCGTTTCAGGGCTGTTTTTCCGCCGGGGTCCCCCAGGGGGGCTCAGGCCGCCTGGGGAGCCATAATGGCCTCCAGCACCTTGATCCGTTCCAGCACGGCCTCCGGGGTGGCGGGGGCAGGTCCCAACAGCAGGCGGTCCCCCGGCAACAGACGCACCCCCGCTTTGGGATCCGCCACCAGGGTCATCAGCCGTTCCACATCCACCATAGAGCCGGGGCCGAACTGGGCCGCAAGTTCCTCTCCCGATTTTTCAAGGGAGGCCAAACCGTAGCGGGAGGCCGCCAGCCGGATGCGGATCAGGGTGAGCAGGTTGTCCACCTCCGGGGTTACCCTGCCAAAGCGGTCCTCCAGATTTTGCCGCAGTTCCCACACCTCGTCATCCCGGCGGACTTCCGCCAATTGTTTGTAAACATCCAGCCGTTGACGGGTGGATCCAATGTATCCTGAGGGAATCACATAGGGGAATCCCAGTTCCAGTTTGAATTCCCCCAAGGCGGCCCCGGCGGATTCCTCCCCCCGGATATCGGCCACCGCATCCGCCACCATCTGGGTGTAAAGCTCCAATCCCACCGAATTGATATGGCCCGATTGCTCCCCCCCCAGCAGGTTGCCCGCCCCGCGGATTTCCAGATCATGAGAGGCGATTTTAAACCCGGACCCCAAATCGTTCAATTCCTGGAGCAGGGTCAGCCGCCGCTGGGCCACCTCGGTTAACAGCTTATCCGGGCTGACCAGCAGGTAGGCATAGGCCTGCACATTGGAGCGGCCCACCCGCCCCCGCATTTGGTATAGTTGGCTGAGACCGAAGGAATCCGCATTGTTGACCAGAATGGTGTTGGCCCGGGGAATATCCAGCCCCGATTCTATGATGGAGGTGGAAAGCAGCACCTGGGTGCGGCCTTCAATAAAATCCATCATCACCTCTTCCAACTGGTGTTCCCCCATCTGGCCGTGGGCCACCCCAAAAGAAACCCCGGGCAAAATGGATTGGAGATAAGCCCCGAAGGCGTGGATGGTTTCCACCCGGTTGTGGACCACAAATATCTGCCCCCCCCGGCGGATTTCACGGGATACAGCCTCCTTGATGATGTAATCGGAGGATTTGACCAGCCGGGTCCGAATGCTCATGCGGTCCATGGGCGGGGTGTTGATGATGGAAAGATCCCGAACCCCCATCATGGACATATGCAGCGTGCGGGGGATGGGTGTGGCCGACAGAGTGACCACATCCACCTGGGTTTTCAACAATTTGATTTTTTCTTTGTGGGCCACCCCGAACCGCTGCTCCTCATCCACCACCAGCAACCCCAGGTCCATGGGGGTTACATCCTTGGACAGCAAACGGTGGGTGCCGATCAGAATATCCAGCCTGCCCGCGGAAAGGTTTTGCAACACCTCTTTTTGCTCGGCGGGGGAGCGGAACCGGCTGATGACATCAATGGATACCGGAAAACCGCTGAACCGTTTGAGGAAGGTTTCGTAATGCTGCTGGGCCAGAATGGTGGTGGGCACCAGCACAATCACCTGCTTGCTGTCCAGGGCCGCCAGATAAGCCGCCCGCATGGCCACTTCGGTTTTGCCAAAACCCACATCGCCGCACACCAGCCGGTCCATGGGCTTTTCGCTCCGCATATCCGCCAGAACATCCCGGATGGCCTGTTCCTGGTCTTCGGTTTCCTGGTAGGGAAAGGCCTCCTCAAACTCGGCCACCAGCCCGTCATCCCCCACAAAGCCATGTCCCGTTTTGGCCTCCCGCCGGGCATACAGGGCCACCAGGTCCACGGCCATTTCTTTTACCACTCGCCGGGCCTTGGAAGTGGCTTTGGCCCAGGAGCCGTCCCCCAGTCGGCTTAAGGGGGGGTTGGCGGTATCCAGCCCGGTGTATTTTTGCACCTGATTGAAGTGGTACACCGGCACATACACCTTGTCCCCTCCGGCAAAGGCCAGCACCAGAAAATCCTCCTCTCCCCGGCCCGCGCTGATCCGCCGCAGCCCCTCATACCGGCCCACCCCATAGGAGACATGCACCACCGGGTCCCCCTCCTTCAGTTCTCCCAGACTGGTAAAAAAATGGCTGAGGGACGATTTTTTCAAGCGGCTTTGACGGGTTTTTTCTCCCAGCAGTTCTTCTTCGGTGATGACCGCCAGCCGGGTTTCCCCCCCTTCATCCACCACCCGGAATCCTTCCGCCGGACCGCCGGGCAGCAGGGTGATGTCATGGATGGGGGTGTCAGGGAAATTTTCAGACGGGGGGTTCCCCAGGGGCCACAATTCCCCCTCAGAAGGTTCTGTCGGCACACCGGAAGCCATCACCGCTCCCAGGTCCAACCCGGCCAGCAGGTGGCGCAGCCGTTCGGCCCCTGTATCGCTGCGGGAGGTCAGAAAAATGGCGGCTCCCTGGGTTTGCCATTCCTTCAGCCGGGCCACCAGCCCTTCCAGGATGGAATGGGCACTTTGTCCAGGGGTTTGGGCCAAAGCCCTTAAGGAATGGTTATCGGCAAAGGGGTATATGGTTCCGGCGGACCCCTCGGCCATTTGAAGGCCGTGGAATTCCACCCGGTAAAATGTGTTCAGGGATTCCCCGAATCCTTCCGGGGATAGAAAAAAACTTTCAGGGGAAAGCGCCAAGGCCCCCTGTTCCAGACTGATCTGGTATTCCGCCAACAGTTCCTCGCCAAAATGACGGGAGCGGTCCTCCAGAGTGCGGGGTTCATCCAGGATCACCACGGTTTCCGGGTCCAGAGCCTGATGGAGCCATCCGGCCTGACCATACAGCAGGGGCAGCACCTGCTCCACACCGGGAAAGGTCTGCCCCCGTTCCAGAAAGCCGATGATCTGCCGGTAAACATCAGGCTGAACCCTGGATTTATGGTGTGGAAGCTCCCGCAACGCTGTTTGGGCGGTCTGCCGGTTGACCACCCCCTCGCTGGCCGGATACACCTCCACCCGCTCCAATTCACCGGTGGAAACCTGGGTGTCGGCGTCAAACAGCCGGATGGATTCCAGTTCCTCGTCAAAAAAATCCAGCCGCACCGGTTGGTCTGATTGGAGGGGAAACACATCCACGATTTCCCCCCGCAGACTGTATTCCCCGGCGGCTTCCACCTGTTCCACCCGCACATAACCGGCGCTTTCCAGCGTCTGGGTCAAAACTGCCCTGGGGTAGGGTTTTCCTTGTTCAAATTCGGTGCGCAAATGGTGGAATTCCTGGTGGGGCATCATCCCCTGCATCCAGGATTGCACCGTGACCACCAACACCCGGGCCTGGCCTTCGGCCAGGGCGGCCAGAGCGTCAAACCGCAGGGCCATCACCTCTTTTTGGGGGGAGAAGGTATCAAAAGGCAGGGTGTCCCACGGCGGAAAAAAGAACACCCCGCCGCCGGGCAGGTAAAAAGTGATGTCCTGAGCCAGACGCAACCCCTTTTCGTGGGATTCGGTCAGCACCACCAGGGGGGTCCGCGGCGGGGGGCCGGAGGGGTCCATCCGGGCCAGGGATGCAGCCAGCCATGCTTTGCCCCCCATCCCCAATCCGGATAGACTCAAGGGAAGCCTGGCTGCCATTCTGGCCCGCGATTGGGTCAGCAAAGCCCTTACCCGTTGACCCGGTTGTTTTTTTTGCACTTGCTTTGCCAATGAAACGTGATAGCGTTTAAGGATTGTTATATAAAAAATCTACCCCATGGCCGGAGCCCGCACCAGCCATTTTTTACGCGGTTCTTGACAAGGGAAACCCCACCCTCTGGATGAAGGTCGCAATCAACCCATTGATTCAATCCTGTCATCGGTTACACAGGGGGTAAAAAGGGATCTGTCCCTGGTGGTACGTTATTCCCTCCATCCCGCAGCACCCCCAATCCCAAGGTGGAACGCCCATGTTGCCAGAAAAATTAGAAAGTGGACTCACCTTTGATGATGTGCTGCTGGTGCCCACCTATTCGGAGGTGCATCCCAAGGAAGTGGACCTTTCCACCCGCATCACCCGCAATATCCGCATCAACATTCCTCTGGTCAGCGCCGCCATGGATACCGTGACGGAATACAGAACCGCCATCTGCATGGCCCAGGAGGGGGGAATGGGCATCATCCATAAAAACATGTCCATAGAGGATCAGGCCCATCAGGTGGATCTGGTCAAACGGTCCGAAAGCGGCATGATATCCAACCCGGTGACCATTTCCCCGGATGCCACGGTGACCGATGCCCTTGCCCTGATGGAACGGTACCGGATATCCGGGGTGCCGGTGACCCGCGGCCGGGAATTGGTGGGGATTCTGACCAACCGCGACATCCGGTTTGAGACCGACTTTGAACGCAAGGTAAGCGACCTGATGACCACCGGCAGAGACCGGTTGGTCACCGTGAAACCCGGCATCAGCATGGAGGAATCCAAAGGCAGACTGCACCAGCACCGCATTGAAAAACTGCTGGTGGTCAATGACCATTACGATTTGGTGGGGCTGATCACCGTGAAGGATATAGAAAAGGCCCGCAAATATCCCCATTCCTGCAAAGATGAACGGGGCCGACTGAGGGTGGGGGCCGCGGTGGGGGTGGGCAAGGACACTCCCCACCGGGTGGAGGCCCTGCTGAAAGCCGGGGTGGATGTGGTGGTGGTGGATACCGCCCATGCCCATTCCAAACGGGTGCTGGATGTCATTGCCGAAATCCGGGGGGCCTACCCCAAGGCCGAAATCATCGGCGGCAATATCGTCACCGGCGAAGGGGCCAAGGCCTTGATCAAAGCCGGGGTGGATGCGGTAAAGGTGGGCATCGGGCCGGGGTCCATCTGCACCACCCGGGTGGTGGCCGGGGTGGGGCTGCCCCAGGTATCGGCCCTGCGGGAGGTGGTGCAGGTGACCCAAAAAGCGGATATCCCGATCATTTCCGACGGCGGAATCAAATTTTCGGGGGATATTGTCAAGGCCCTGGCGGCGGGAGCCCATACCACCATGCTGGGCAACCTGTTCGCCGGGACCGATGAAAGCCCCGGACAAACGATTTTGTATCAGGGACGGCGGTATAAAATTTACCGGGGCATGGGATCCCTGGGGGCCATGAAGCAAGGCTCTGCCGACAGATATTTTCAGGAAAACGTGACCGAGGATATGAAGCTGGTTCCGGAAGGGGTGGAAGGGCGGGTGCCCTACCGGGGGCCGCTGACTGAGCATATCCACCAGTTGGTGGGGGGGCTGCGTTCCGGAATGGGATATGTGGGGGCGGCGGATATCCAGCAGTTGCGCCAAAACTCCCGGTTTATTAAAATAAGCCCCGCCGGTTTGAAAGAAAGCCATGTGCACGATGTGTATATCACAGAAGAAGCCCCCAACTACCCCATTTCCCAGACCTAAGGAAACAGCCGGTGTTTGTGTTGAATAAACAGATGAAAAATCCTTTTTTCCCCTCCCGCAGGCTTCAACTGCCTTATCTGGCCATTCTGGCGGCCCTGGTTTGGCTTTCCGGCTGCTCGTACCATTACAGCCAGGGGCAGTTTCTGGAATCCAAGAACCGCTGGGAGGAGGCCGCCATTGAATACCATCTGGCCCAGGTGGAAGACCCGGAAGACTCCGATTACACCGCCTCCCTGGAACGGGCCAACAAAGTGGTGGCCCGCGAAAACATGGACCGCTATTGGGAGTATATTTCTCAAAAAGAATTTAAAAAAGCCTATCACCGGCTGGTGGACGCCACC
>JAOUFO010000377.1 GCA_029858165.1 Deltaproteobacteria bacterium
GATAAGCTGGTGCGCGGCCTTATGTTGGCCAGGTTGTGCCAAAACAATGTGCCAAAACAATCTGCCAAAATGGTGCGCCATATTGAAGCGCCTTTGGGATTGAACCCGTCTTCCATGTATTTTCCCATATCAGGAACCATGATCCAAAACCGTTGGAACGATTCGGATGCCGCCCAGGCGGTAAGCCGGTACCAAAAATCCGGGGTGTCCGAGGACCTGGCTCTGCGGGTCTATTCCGCCCGGCTGATCGGGGGGGACCCGATGCTGGTACTCCACGGCGGGGGGAACACCTCCGTCAAAGGAGCCGCCAGGGATGTGACCGGAAAGCCGGTGGAGGTGGTGTATGTCAAAGGCAGCGGGTGGGATATGGCAGCCATTCAACCGGCCGGGTTTCCGGCAGTCCGGCTGGAGCCGCTGCTGGCCATGCAACAGCTTGAAACCCTGTCAGATGAAGAGATGGTCAACAGCCTGCGCACCAACCTGTTGGATGCCAAAGCCCCCACCCCATCGGTGGAGGCCCTGCTGCATGCCTTTTTGCCTCACCGGTATGTGGACCACACCCATGCCGACGCGGTGGTGGCCCTGGTGGACACCATGGACCCCCCGGCCCGCTGCCGGGAGGTGTTCGGCGACAAACTGGGTGTGCTTCCCTTTTGTTTTCCGGGGTTTCCCCTGGCGGGCAGGGTGATGGAACTGTACCAAAAAAACCCGTCGGTGGAAGGAATCGTGCTGGTGAACCACGGTCTGTTTACTTTTGGGGCCACCGCCAAAGAAAGTTATGACCGGATGATTCATTATGTGGCCCTGGCCCAACAGGCCCTGGACAAAGCCGGACGGCGGGTTTTTGCGGGGAACCCGTCTCTTGCCGGTGAAAAATGGGGGAAGGATGCGGCGTCCCGGCAACAAAAAGCGGTGAAGGTGGCCCCCATCCTCCGGGGGGCACTTGCGCTTCCGGCCGGGGATTCGGCCTCCCAGGGGGAAGGGGCCGGAAAGGAACCCCACCCGGGAGGCCCCTGGAAACGGTGGCAGTTGACCTACCGCCACAGCGACGCCATCGGAGAATTTGTGGACGGGGCGGACCTGGCCGATTATTCCCAACGGGGGGTGGCCACCCCCGACCACATCATCCGCACCAAAAACCTGCCCCTGGTGGTTCCCCCGCCGGACATGAACAATCTGGCCGATTTTGGCCAAACCGTGCGGGAGGCGGTGACGGCCTACCAGCGGGCCTATCACCTGTATTTTGATGAAAACCGGGCCAAAAGCCCTGCCCCCAAGACTGAACTGGACCCCCAGCCCAGGGTGGTGCTGGTGCCGGGGGTGGGTTTGTTTGCCGCCGGGGCCAGTGCCAGGGATGGGGCCGTCACGGCGGACCTGTACCAGCACACGGTGGATATCATCGCCCAGGCAGAAGGGGTGGACCGTTACACCCCCCTGGGGCCGGAGGCACTGTTTGAAATGGAATACTGGTCCCTGGAGCAGGCCAAACTGGGCGGGGCAAAAGAAAAACCCATGGCCCGGCAGGTGGTCCTGGTCACCGGGGCGGCCAGCGGCATCGGGGCGGCCACGGCCCTGGCATTTGCCCAGGCGGGGGCGGCAGTGGTGCTGTTGGACCGGCCCGGCTCTGCCCTGGACGGGATGGCGGACCAGGTGCGGGCCCAGGGGGTGGGGGCCTTGGCGGTGGAAGGGGATGTGACTTGCGAAGCCGATGTGGAACGGGGGTTTGACCAGGCGGTGTTGGCCTTCGGCGGGGTGGATGTGGTGGTTTCCAATGCCGGGCGGGTGTGGCAGGGGGCCATGGCGGATGTGATTGAGGAGGATTTGCGGGCCAGTTTTGAATTGAACTTTTTCGCCCATCAGCGGGTGGCCAGCCGGGCGGTGGGCTGTTTTCAGGCTCAGGGGACCGGGGGGTGTCTGCTGTTCAATGCCTCCAAATCGGCCTTTAATCCGGGACCCGGCCTGGGGCCGTACACCCTGCCCAAGGCGGCGGTGGTGGCGTTGATGAAGCAATAT
Organism: Deltaproteobacteria bacterium; assembly: GCA_029858165.1. Lineage (GTDB taxonomy): Bacteria > SAR324 > SAR324 > SAR324 > JACQKK01 > JAOUFO01. The sequence goes on from JAOUFO010000377.1 coordinate 2,014, forward strand.
GCCGTGGATTACGGCCATCTGGGGGTGCGCAGCAATGCGGTCAACGCGGACCGGGTGAACACCGCGTTGTTTGGGGAAGGGGTGCTGGAATCCCGCAGCCGGGCCAGGGGGGTATCGGTTTCCGAGTATCTGGCGGGCAACCTGTTGCACCAGGAGGTGCTGGCTTCCGATGTGGGGCAGGCGTTTGTGGCCCTGGCCCTGGCCGCCAAAACCACCGGGGCGGTTTTGACGGTGGACGGGGGCAATATCGCGGCCGCCCCCCGCTGAGGGTCAGGACGGATTTCCCCCTAGGGGCTGCGGGGGGGTTTTTTTTGGGGGTCAACCCTTCCCGTACCTGTTACGATAAACAGAT
>JAOUFO010000047.1 GCA_029858165.1 Deltaproteobacteria bacterium
CATTGCTGAAGTGTCCAAGGGCTCCAACGATCTGGCCAACAATTCCGGCGAGGCCGCCAACGCGGCCAATGAGGTCTCCAAAAACATCACCGGGGTGATCAAGGTGATCGGAGAAAATTCCAGCGGCATCACCCAGGTGGCCAATTCATCCGGGGACCTGTCCAAAATTGCCCAAGAGCTGGACCGCGCCGCGTCCCGCTTCAAGGTGGATTAAACCATCCTGCCTTCCTTCATTTTCAGGCCTGACGGGTCCGGTTCCCCCCCCATGGGGGAAAAATGTCGGCGGTGGCCAGTCAACCCCCCTTGGGAATTTCAGGCGGAGGGGGGGCGGTTTGCACAGAAAGGGTGAAAAACGGGTTGGGAGAATTTTGCTGAGGAGGCAGGGATGTGATTTCCCCTGCACGGGTCTCTCTATCCCCCCTGGGACAGCTTCCAGGGGGGCATACCGGGAAGGTGTAAGCCTTACTCCAGGTGGATCGGAGAAACCCATTGAAAGGGGTCCGGCTTCAGGCTGTATTGGATACCCATGATTTCATCAAACAGTTGATGGGCCAGCGTGCCGGTTTTTCCGTCTCCGATGGGGTGGGATTCCCCTTTGTAATTCAGCAGCCCCACCGGAGAAATCACCGCGGCGGTTCCCGCCCCGAAAATCTCCTCCAGGGTGCCGTTTCGTTGGGCCTCCAGCACCTCCTCAATGGAAATCCGGTTTTCTTCCACCGGGATATTCCAGCTTTTTGCCAGCCGGATCACCGAATCCCGGGTAACCCCCCCCAAAATGGACCCCCCCAGGGGTGGAGTGATGAGGGTGCCCTTGATTTTGAGGAAGATATTCATAGAGCCGACTTCCTCCAGGTATTTCCTCTCACAGGCATCCAGCCACAACACCTGATTAAACCCCTGCCCGGAGGCCTCCTTTTGGGCCAACAGGCTGGCCGCATAATTGGCGGCGGTTTTGGCCTCGCCCAACCCCCCCGGCCCGGCCCGGCTGTACCGCTCACACACCTGGATGCTGACCGGGTTGAACCCGCCGGGATAATAGGCCCCCACCGGACCGGTGATGATAAAAAACAAAAAGGTGCTGGAAGGTTTTAACCCGATAAACGGTTCTGTCCCGATCAACGTGGGGCGGATATACAAAGAGGCCCCGTAGCTGTCCGGCACCCAATCCCGGTCCAGGGCCACCAGCCGTTGAATGGCCGTTAAAAAAACCTCCTGGTCAATCTCAGGCATCACCAGCCTGGCGGCGGATTGGTTCAAACGTTCCCAGTTTTTTTCCGGGCGAAACAGGTTGATCCGGCCGGTTTCGGTCCGATAGGCCTTCAACCCTTCAAAAATGGTTTGCCCGTAATGAAGCACCATGGTGGCGGGTGAAAGATTGAACGGGGCAAAGGGGGTGATTTTTAAATCATGCCATTTGTTTTCCGGATTCCATGCCATGGTAAACATGTGGTCGCTGTAGTATTTGCCAAAACCCAGGGTGGCATCCGTGGGGGGTTTTTCCCTGCGGTTGTTGGTGACGGCCTGTTGGATGCTGATTTCCATGGGTTCAATAACCTGCGATAAAGGTTGGGAACGGGGGTTCTGAAATACAATCCGCTAAATAGGGGCTTTGCCTGCTGAAAACAATTCAAAGGCCTGTGGGAAAAACCAAAACCATCCGGGCTTTTCAATCCCATCCGGGATCATCCATACCAAAAATTCCTCAGGGATGCAGAGGGCGCGGACGGTGAATTTGTGTGTAAGGGGATGAAAAGTGTTGATTTACCTTCTTTTATGAGAGAATTTCCAGGAAAGGTCAAGGCTCTCCCCTTGGTTTGAAAAATTGATTTCCCAGGTGGATAAAGCCAACCGTATGGGGAGGGCTGGCAAGAATGGCCTTTGGTCGGCCCAAAAAGAGGGGTAGAATGGCTTTTTCCCTTTTTTGGTGGGGGGTAGCCACCAATGCAAAATTTCTTTAACGGAGGGCTTTTAAGTGGCAGGGGTTGTTTTTCCAAAAATTGGGTACGCGGACCATGAAGGGGTGGTTCTTTCCTGGCTTAAATCACCGGGTGAACCGGTTTCCATCGGGGAAGACCTGCTGGAAATCGCCGTGGAGAAATCAGTGAATGTGGTGGTGGCGGAGGAGGCCGGAGTGTTGTTGGCGGTGTATGCCCCTGCCGGGGCGGTGGTGCCGGAAGGGGAAATCCTGGGCTGGGTGGGAAACTCTGGGGATCAGGTTCCGGACCATTCCTGCCGCCTGCTAGGGTGGGAGGAGGAGATCGCCCCCCCGCCGGACCATTTAAACGAATGGCTTGGGGGGGCTAAAATCCCCGTGGCAAATCAGGCTGGGGCTGCCGGGCAAACCGGCCAACCCCAGGGACGGGCCCACCCGGCCGGAAAAACCGGGAAATCCACCCGTGGGTTTTTAAAAAACCGGTTGCGCCGGACCGTCGCCCAGCGGATGGGCCATTCTTGGGAGGCCCCCAAAGTGGACCTGTTTACCGATGTAAATTTTACCGCCATCGCCGCCCAGCGAAAGGAACTGAAAAACAGGGGAGAAGAAGCACCCTCCTACAACATTTACATTGCCAAGGCCGTGGCGGATGCATTCAATGAGTACCCTCAGATGAACGGCCATTGGAAAAACGGCGGATTTCATCCTATTGAGGGGGTTCATATCGGGTTGGCCATGGCTGTTCCTGAAGGGCTGATCACCATTTCCATCAAACATATGGAAAGGTTATCCCTGCTGGAGGCCCAGGTGAAAATGAAGGGGTTGATCAGAAAGGGGTTGGGGATGGACCTGGCTTTGGATGAGCAGTTCGGAAACAGCCTGACCATTACCAACCTGGGGGATTCCGCGGTGACCGGGTTTACCGCGTTGTTGAATCCTCCGGAAATATATATTCTGGCGGTGGGCAAACTGGAAGACAGAGCGGTGGTGGTGAATGGAGCCATTGAAATAAGCCCGGTCAGTACCCTGTGTTTGAGCTTTGACCACAGGGCGGTTGACGGGGCGCCTACAGCGGCCTTTTTAACCGCCATTAAAACCCGGCTGGAATCTTACTGTTTGCGGCCTTAAGGCCACATCACCCTCCTGGGGTGGCAAACCCCGGGATTCACTCCTCATTGTCAAAAGATTCCGATTCCTCCCATTCGGTTTCACCCATCCCCCGGCCCATGGATTTTTCCTGCTCCTGCTGGTATTCCAGACTGTATTTGGCCAGGGGCATAATCAGCAGCCGCTTTGGGTTGATCGGCTCTTCCGTACCCTCACAAAGGCCATAGGTGCCATCCTTTATCCGCTCAAACGCCTCATCAATTTGCTGAAGGCGGCGCAAGTGGCGTTCGTGGATCAAAAGGGAGAATTCTCTCTCCCGGGCAACAGTGGCCTTGTCAATATCGTCTCCCACATCGCCTTCAACCTGATTGGGGGTAAGATCCTTTTGGACGGTGTGGTTAACCGATTTGCTGCTTTCATCCCGCATCTGGGTCAGTTTTTCCACAATTTTATCCATGGTTGAATCTTCCATGTGGGGCAACTGTGGGTATTTTTTATCTTTTTCCACCATGTCCCTTTTCTTTGATCAAGATTAAATCGTTGGGGTAGATGTGCCGAGGTTTCCTTTTCGGGGATCCCTTGTCCGGGCAGTTTTTTCCTTTTGGGAGTTCCGGCCAGCCTGAAAATTCAGGTTTCAGTTGTTAATCCATTTGAGAGGAGGATGCAAGAAGTAAAATGGATGCGATAGAAACCGGCTGATTCCAATGAATGGTTCAGGAGAGGGTTTCCCATGTGGATTGAGTTGGTTTTTTGAGCGGAATTCCGTATAGGGCTTTGGTTCCCAGCCGCTCCCTGGCCCGGATTTGGGCAGGGGAGCGGCTGAGCCGCCTGGATTGTTACCCCAGCAGTTTAAGGCTGTTGTTTACAAAGAAGGGCGAAAACACCAATGAAATGATGGCCATCAGTTTGATCAGGATGTTCAGAGAAGGCCCGGTGGTATCCTTCAGAGGATCTCCAACGGTATCCCCCACCACGGCCGCTTTGTGGGGTTCGGACCCTTTACCGCCCAGAAAGCCCGCTTCAATGTACTTTTTGGCGTTGTCCCACGCCCCGCCTGAATTGGCTGAGGAGGTGGCCAGCACCATCCCTGAGGCCATGGCGCCCAACAGCACCGCGGCGACACTTTCCACCCCAAACAGATAGCCGATCACGATGGGGGTTAGAATCACCTGAGCCCCCGGCAACAACATTTCCCGCAGGGAGGCGCGGGTGGAAATATCCACACACCGGCGGTAATCAGGTTTGCCCGGTTTGAAATTGAGGTTGATGATTTTTTTCATCAGATCCTCAGACGGTTGAATCCGGGTGGGGCCGATGGCTTTTTTGAAATCGGCCATCAACAAAGCCCGTGTGTCATAGAATTTGCCCACCATGGCTTTTATCCGGGTTGTCTGACCCCGGTCTATGTCAAAGGCGTCCTCCAACATTCCGAAAGAATCCTCGGTAAGCACAAAGGTGTCGCGCAGACCGGGAATGGTGCGGAATTGGCGGCGGACCTCAACAATCATATCCAAAGCGGCCTTGCCCACAGATTTCATGGTGATGGCGCTGAAGATAAACGGGGTTAACGCACCCACAAAAATAAAGGAAATGATTTTGGGTTGAAGCACATCCAGGGTTTCCACCCCGGAACGAACCAGAAAGGCCGAAAACAGGGCCAGAGCGGTAAGGCCGGCGGACCCGATGGCGAACCCTTTCCCGATGGCGGCAGTGGTGTTGCCTGCCGCATCCAGGGCGTCCGTCCGCTTGCGAACCTTGGGATCCAACCCGGCCATTTGGGCGATGCCCCCGGCGTTGTCAGCCACGGGGCCAAAAGCGTCTATGGTCAGGGCGATGGCGATGGTGCCCAACATCCCCAAAGAAGAGATGGCGATGCCATACATTCCGGCGAAAGTGTAGCCCACGAACACCGTGACAGAAATCAACAGGATGGGCCACAGAGCGCTTAAATGGCCCAGGGCCATCCCATAAATGATGTTGGTGGCCGCACCGGTTTCGGATGACCGGGCCACTTCACGCACGGGGCGATACCGGTGAGAGGTGTAGTATTCTGTTACTTTGCCGATGATCAACCCAGCGAACAGCCCGGTAAAGAAGCACCAGTAGACCCCCATGTTGGTGTAAGTCACTCCCCGGATTTCAAAGGTGGCGGGCAGGACGGCCTGGGTGACGAAGTAGATCACTCCGGCCATGATGAGGGTGGAAATAATCAGGGTCCGCTGCAAAGCGGATTCTATCTGACGTTCGTTGTTGGCCCAGGAAAAAATGGTGGAGACCAGGGCGATGGGAATTCCGATGGCGGTGATGAGAATGGGAAACAGCAGGGCGCCCAAATCAGCATGAAATGCCACGGCTCCGATCACCAGGGCGGCGCAGGTGCTTTCGGCCACGGAACCGAACAAGTCGGCCCCCATTCCGGCCACATCCCCCACATTATCCCCCACGTTGTCGGCGATCACCGCCGGGTTTCGTGGGTCATCCTCGGGGATGTTTTCCTCCAGTTTCCCCACCAGATCGGCACCCACATCGGCAGCCTTGGTGAAAATACCGCCTCCCACCCGGGCAAACAGGGCGATGGAGGAGCCTCCCAGACCAAATCCGGCAAGGGCCTCCATGATGACCTCCTGCTCCTGGCCGGCCAACAAAAAGCCCAGAACATAATACATGGCCAACAAACCGAGGACCGCCATCCCCACCAACCCGAAGCCCATCACGGCCCCGGAATCAAAGGCGATACGAAAAGCACGGCGCAGGGAGTTTCGGGCGGCGGATGTGGTTCGGATATTTCCCATGGTGGCGATGCGCATCCCCAGGTAGCCGGCCAACACAGATATCAAAGCCCCCACCAAAAAGGCGGTCATGGAATACCAGTCCACCAAAAAGGCAACCACCAGGGCAAATACACCCATAAACAAAGCGACTACGCGGTATTCCCTGGCCAGGAAGGCCATGGCCCCATCGGATATCGCCTGGGCTATTTCGGTCAGCCGTTCAGCCTGCTCCGGAGTGGCTCCCTGCGTTGGGTTAACCCTTACGACGCGCCATGCATAAAAGGCGGCCGTCAAGAGAGACAAAAGACCAAAAAGAATGATAATGGAGGGAATCATAGCTCTTTTTCAACTCCTTGTAGCTGACGTTGACAGGGTGGGGGTTCCAGAATGTGGAACGGCCTTTCCTGTTTGGAAAAAACACTTGAAAATAAGGTGTCGTTAACATAGCTTTCCCGCTTCCGCGGGTCAAATGGAATCATCAAGAATACCCGGAAAATCCCTAGGGGAGACTTGACTATATGACTGCGTCCCGTTCTGGAAATCCGTGGTTTGGCCGGAATTTCGGGGTCTGAGCAACGATCCCGGTAGACATGCGGCTGATAATCCTTTAGGGGTTCCATAAAGGGTTAACCGGCTAAATGGCTGTTTCAAGCCGTTCAGGCTTTTTACTCACAATATGAGGAAAATGACAAGAAATACCGTAATGGAAAATTCCAGGTTTTTCATCCCACCGGGAAGGTATATTTTTTCGGTGATGGGTGTAAGCTTGTCCCTGGCTCTTTTTCTTTCGGGGTGCTCTACTGCCAGGGAACGGGATGAACCCTCTAATATCGTGGGAAATCTCCGGTTTAAAAACGCTGAAACCCAGGAAAGGTTGGAATCCTCATTCCGCAGTGGAAGCCTCTACCGGGAATTTCAAACGGAACTGGTGGCGGATGTGATTTTTGCGGATATGGATTTTCGCACCCAATACAGTCAAACTTTGAAGGACCGTTTTTTTTATGCCGATTCAGCGTTTCAGGAAATGATGGCGGCTGAAAGGGATTCTTATGAGAACCGATTCCAGTTTTACCTGTTCCTCAACAGCGGTATAAATTCAAAACCCGTCCGCCTTCACAAAGGGAATTCTGCCTGGAAGGTTTTATTAAAAGATGATGACGGGCAGCTGCTGGCCCCCCAACAGGTGATTTCCATCAAAGCCGATTCAACCGTTTTCAGGTATTTTGAAGAAACTTTTTTTGGGCTTGACCGCTGGACAGAGGTGTATTTGGTCTCCTTTCCAAAAATGGACAAAGCCCGCCTGATTAAAAAGCCGGGAGACCATCCGATCCAACTGGTGCTGACCGGATTGGCGGGGACAATCACCACCTCCTGGGAGGATGGCAAGGTTTTTTATGCCGGACGTGGGGAGTGATCAGGTGTTTAAGGGAAGCCAAATGTAAGAGGATCCCCCCGAACAGCCAGAAGCCAAGGGGCTACATCCTTTCATTCTTTATAAAATCCCCCCTTGAGCGGTTATTTTCATAAAAGAGACATCAGCCTCATATTTCATTTGACAAATGGCTCAAAATTTCACATTAAGATTGTAACCTAAGTACAATCCCTGGGTGGTTTGTAGGGGAATTTTGGGGGAAATAACAGGCTGTCCCTCATCAAAGAGGCTTGAAACAAGCTTCAAAAACCGGGCGATGGGCCCAGATACAACTCTAAGGAGCGAAAGAAATGGCACGAGACAGCATGACCCACGGGCCGAATATTATTCACCCGGAGAAAGCAAGCGCAGTCGGTTCCAGAAACTCGATGAACCGGGACAGCCGAAACGAATACGAAGAATCCAAACTGTTGATTGACGAGGAAGTGGATAAGGTGCTGAACCACATCCAAGCCAAACTTCCCCCGGAAGTGTTGGAAAAACTGGATGTGATGGGTTCGGTCAAGTCCAAACTCCACAACTACTTCAACCAGAACTTCCAAAACATGTACAACCGGTACCTCGTCACCATGGAAGACGAGTTGGCCAAAAAGGTACGGGACCTGGTTGACAAAGAGGAATACCGCAACCTGAACCGGTACACCCCTCGGGAAATCGCCGAAATTCTGGACAAAATCGGCGGGATGGATAAGTTCAATACCGGCGAGGTGGAAAAATCCATCGTCAACATTTACGGCCACCTGCAAGGACATATTCAGCGGGGTGTGTACGAACTGGAAAACGAAACCAATGCCCTGTTGCGGCAAAAGACCGATGTCGGCGCCTTTGTGCGGGGTGAAAACTCTTACGCCATCGCCAAGTGTTCCTTCAAAAGCAACTTCTTCAAGCCCAAAACCGTGATGGATGTGAAACTGGCCATCAACATTCTGGATGCTGAATTGGCCAGCCCCATTTATCATTACCAGATTCCGGTGGACACCATCGTTCGGGATATCGTCAGCAAGCATGTGCATGAGCAAATTGAAACCGACATCAAAGAGCTCAACATGACTTTGCTGGATGAAGGCAAGGAAGAGCTGACGGACACCGAAGTTCTGTTTGAAAAAATCAAGAGCCTGGATAACTACGTTGAGGATGACAGCACCAACGAGCAATCCAAACGCTACCAGTTTGTGGCCAAACGGTTTATGGACAAAATCTCCGGCCTGGGCGCCGAGATTGACCCGGCCGATTATGATCCGCTGAACATCCGGGAAAACGTCAAACGGATTATTGACAATGACAATATCCGCAACCGGGGTTTCAACACGGCCATCAATTCGCTGACTTCCATCCTGGATACCTCCAAGATGGGTTACCAGCACATTGAGAACTACAAGAATGCCCGCGAGTGCATCATCCGGGAATACGAAGACACCGACGTATTGAACCTGCCGGATGAGCGGTATCAGATCCGGTTGTCCTACTACGATCACGAACAGATCCGTGAAATGCGCAACACCTTTGACCTTCAGTTTGAGGAACTGCGCCGCGAAATCCTGAAAGTGGTTGAAGTGACAGATGTTCTGTATCAGGACAACAAAAAGGCCAAGGGCATCAAAGATTTTGATGATGTGGCCAAACAATACCTGCATGGAGTCGGCAAGCGCCGCGGCTGGTTCTCCTCCCGGATGGACGAGGAAACAGAAGCCGGTCAGCCCAAATTGTGGAACGAAGTTGTGTTTATCGCTCCCACCCCCAGCAGCGGGGAAGAGCAGAACAAAACCAACGTTCACATAGTGGAAGAACTCCGCAAGCGGATCATCAAATGCAAGAAAACCCTCCATGATGTGTACAAAAACCAGCACCCCACGGATCGCACCATCGTGGAAAGTCGGCTGGGATTTTTGGAAAGGAAGTTTGAGGAGTTTGAATCCTTGATCAATCCCTACCACATCCTGCCCGGTCTGTTGCTGGAAATTGACATCACCTCGGTCAAGCGCAAGCGCTTCACCATGATGGGGATGGCCAACGTGCTGAACGAGTTTCTGTACTCCGTATCCAAAGGGTTCCAGGATGCCGCGTTTGCCGCGTTTTCTCGGCGCCGCTCTACCGAGCGGTCTGATATCGCCCAAACGTTTGAGGCGGTGGAATAACACAGGAAGGCGTTCTACAGGAACGGCCTGGAAAAAAGAGGTGAATCAAAAGGGTGCCCGAAAGGGCACCCTTTTTTTTGTGCAGGGTGTTTGGAAAGGGAAAAGGAATCAAACGGGGTGAAAGGATGCGATTGATTGGGTTTTATTGTGGATTGGCCAATGCCATAAATTCTGCCCTGACGGTGGGGTCCTTCATAAAGCAGCCCAAAAGGGTGCTGGTGGTCATCAACCCTGAATGGTTGACTCCTCTTAATTCCATGCAAAAATGGGAAGCCTTGATGATGATTCCAATGCCCTGGGGTTTGAGATTGGAGGATAGGAATTCCGCGATTTCATGGGTCAGGTTTTCCTGAACCTGGGGCTTTCTTGAAAAATGAGCCACTACCCGGGACAGTTTGGACAATCAGCACAGGTGTTTATCC
>JAOUFO010000378.1 GCA_029858165.1 Deltaproteobacteria bacterium
ATGCGCCAGTGGCTGGGGGGCGAGGTGAAAAACATGGGCCGGGGGGAATTCGGCAAAACCACCCTTCAACTTACCCAAACCCCTCTCGGGATTTCATCCCCCCTGCTGGCAGGCCTTGAACCCAAAGGGGAGGTCTGGATGAGCCACAGCGATACTGTGTTAACCCCCCCCCCTGGTTTTACCTCTTTGGCCACCACTGCTTTATGCCCTGTGGCGGCCATGGCCCATGAATCCAAACCCATGTTCGGCCTTCAATTTCATCCTGAGGTGAGGGATTCTCCCCAGGGGGAGCGGATTTTGCGGAATTTTGCCCTTCTTACCGGGGCGGCCAGCCAATGGACCATGCAGGCCTTTATGGAGGGGGAAATGGAGGCGGTCAAACAACAGGTGGGGGGCAAAAATGTGTTGATGTTTTTAAGCGGCGGGGTGGATTCCATGGTGGCGTTTGCCCTGCTGGTCAAAGCCCTGGGGGAGGAGAAGGTGTTGGGGTTGTATATTGACAACGGCTTTATGCGGTTGAATGAAACCCCCAGATTGATCCAAAGGTTTGAACAGTTGGGATTTCACAATGTGCGCATCCGGGACGCTTCCACCGAATTTTTAAAAGCCGTGGAAGGAATGGTGGACCCCCAGGAAAAACGCAAGGCAGTGGGAGATGCCTTTATCCGGGCGCGAAACGGGTTTTTGTCCGGATTGGATTTGGACCCTGACCAGTGGATGTTGGGGCAGGGGACTCTTTATCCCGATATTATTGAGTCCGGGGGGTCGGACCACGCCGAGGTGATTAAGTTCCACCACAACCGGGTGGAGGGAATCCAGGACCTGATTGCCGCAGGCCATGTGGTGGAGCCCCTAAAGGATTTGTACAAGGATGAAGTGCGTTTGTTGGGGGAGGTGCTGGGGCTGCCCTCGGATGTGGTGTGGCGCCATCCGTTTCCGGGGCCCGGGTTGTCTATCAACGTCCTGTGCGCCCACGGGGATGAGAGCTTTGAGGAAAATCGGGAAACCCAGATCCGGCTGGATGATTTGCTGACCGGGGGGCCTTACCGGGCAACCCCCCTGCCGGTCAAGTCCGTGGGGGTTCAGGGGGATGGCCGGACCTACACCCCCCCGGTGGTTCTGACCGGCCCCCATGATTGGGGCCTTTTGGAGGAAACCTCCATCCATATCACCAATTCCCTGCGGGAGGTCAATCGGGTGGTCAATTTGCTGGCCCCGGCGGAATTGCCCCCCTTAAAGCTGAGGCAGGCCTATTGCACCCGGGACCGGCTGGACCTGCTACGCCGGGCGGATGATCTGGCAAACAAAATGCTGATGGAAAACAACCTGATGCGTCAGGTGTTTCAGATGCTGGTGGTTCTGTTGCCGCTTTCCGCGGATGGAAATGGGGACAGTTTGGTGTTGCGACCGGTGGTATCGGAGGATGTGATGACCGCGCGGTTTGCCCGACTGGATTGGTCCTTGGTGGACCCTCTGGCCCAACAACTGCTGGCTCTTCCGGGGGTTTCGGCCGTGTTTTATGATGTAACCCACAAGCCTCCGGCCACTTTCGGCTGGGAATAGCTGTTCCGGCGCCAAAACCCGTCTACCATTCCGGATCACCGGGTTGAACGATCTTGCCGTTGCGGATACGGATTTGGCGGGTGGTAACCAACCGTTCGCTGAGATTGTCGTGGGTGTCTTTGTCATCTTTGATCATGATGCTTCCATCTTCTTTCAGCACCAGGAGAATCCCCGATGTTCCGGGCTTCACCGGAAAGGTCTGACTGCCGAAATCAGGCAACCGGGGGGAAGGTCTGGCAGGCTGACGGGAAGGCTGTGAATCAGGTTGTTTTTCCGGTTGTCTGGCGGGAGCCTTTTTTTGGGGAATGGCCTCTTGAGGGTTGTGCAACAGGCAGATATGGCGTTCGTGGCCCTCCCCTTTGGATTCGGATTTCAGGTTAAACTGGACTGCCATTTCGTGAACCTGATGCCGCCGGAAGGAATTCATCGGTTCCAGGGCGACTTCCGGTTCTCCGGAGGCGATGAAATCCTGGATGCGTCTTTCAAGCGCCTCAAGGAATTCATGGTCGGGCTCTCTGGTTCTGCCGCCATTGTCGGAATGGCCCATGGGGCGGGGTCGGCGGAACCGGCTGTCTCTGCCCCCTTGACGGGGTGATCGTGGTGATTGGCTCATGTTTACAAAAAGGATGTTGGTGGAGAGATTTTTCCGTGGTGTTCGGAATAACCGCGGAATAACGGTTTAAGACCTCTGCATAACTCGTTTTTTTCCCATCCCCCTGCCCCCTTCCCCTGGGGAAGGGGGTTGATTTGATTGGAGGCCTGCGGCCCCCAAACCCCCGCTTTTTTATCAAAACGGGAG
>JAOUFO010000379.1 GCA_029858165.1 Deltaproteobacteria bacterium
AATACGCCATTCACTGGGGTTCCAGTTATCCGGCGGAGAGGCCCGCCGGGTGGAGATCGCCCGGGCATTGGTGATGGCCCCGGCTTTTATTCTGCTGGATGAGCCTTTTGCGGGGGTGGACCCCATTGCGGTGCTGGATATCCAGGAGGTCATCAAAAAGATCAAGGAAAAAGGGATCGGCATCCTGATCACGGACCACAACGTGCGGGAAACCCTGGGCATCACGGACCGGGCCTATATTGTCAGTGAGGGGAAAATCCTGGTGCAGGGCAATCCGGACGAATTGGTGCACAACGAAATCGCCCGCAAAATTTACCTGGGGGAGCAGTTTTCCCTGTAGGCCGCGGGGCCTGTGGGACGAGGTTGGGACCGGTCCTGAAAAATGGTCTTCCACCGGGATGGGTTTGGCATTTTTCGCCCACATGTGGCATAAAATATAGTCAGCGCAGGATGCGGTCAGGCCAGGGAGGCCTGCGGCAGGACCCCATTTGAAGATTTCAGGAACGCAAGGAAAGCCAGCCATGTCCATGAATATGAAATTGCAAATGCGGATGAGCCAACAACTCATCATGACTCCGCAATTGCAACAAGCCATCAAGTTGCTGCAACTTTCCCGCACTGAGTTGGAAGAGTTGATAGATCAGGCCCTGATTGAAAACCCGGTGCTGGAAGAATCCAGGGAAGGGCAGGAGGCCGCCGAACTGGAAAGGCTGGAAAGCCACGGGGAAAAACCGGTGGAACCCGCCAGCAAAGACTCTCCGGTAAGCGATATGGACTGGGAACAGTACATAGAATCCGGCGGCGGGGTGTTTCAGGAGCGGTACAGCCGGGAGGACGGCGATGAACCCAACCTGGAAGCCACCCTGGCCAATGCGGCCACCTTGCAGGACCACCTGTTGTGGCAGTTGGAAATGTCCAATCTTTCCCCTGTGGAAACCGCCATCGGAGAGCACCTGATCGGCAATCTGGACGATGACGGCTACCTGACTGTCAGCATCGCTGAACTGATAGAAATGAACCCGGATTTGCAGGAAGATATTCTGACGGCCATCCAAAAAGGAGCCATCTCCCTTCCCCCCATGGAGGATTTGTCCCCTGAGGTGTTGGACCTCAAACACATCCCCCTGGAAAAAACCCCGGATAAAAAGAACAAAAAGGCCCCCCCGGTATTTGATGAGGACGAGGACCCGGACCGGGAAACAACCAAACCGGTGGCGGTGGCCCCTCAGGCCGCGGCTGTGGTGGAAAGTGTGATAGAGTTCATCCAGACCTTTGATCCCACCGGGGTGGGAGCCCGTACCCTTCAGGAATGTCTTGAAATTCAGCTGATTGCCATGGGCATGGGGGATATGCTCCAGTTCCATATCGTCCATAACGATTTGAAACTGTTGGAAAACAGAGACCTCAAAAAGGTGGCCCGCCGCCACAAGGTGGATTTGGAAGAGGTGTTGGAGGCCTACCGGCTGATTATGGCCCTGGAACCCAAGCCCGGCCGCCCTTTCGGCCATGAGCGACCCCAGCATATCATCCCCGATGTGTATATTTTCAAGTTCTCATCCGAAGGGTCGGACAGCGAAGACCAGGTGGGTCAATACCGGGTGATGCTCAATGAAACCGGGTTGCCCCGGCTGAGAATCAACAATTTTTACAAAAACCTGGGAGAAGCCAAAAACAACGGCAAAAATGATGGCGGCCAGAACTCCCTCACCAAAGAATACATTCAGGAAAAAATTAAAGCCGGCAACTGGCTGATGAAATCCATTGAGCAACGCCAGAAAACCATCCTGCGGGTCACCAAATCCATCCTCAAACATCAATACGAGTTTTTTGAAAACGGTATCAACTATCTGAAGCCCCTGGTGCTGAAAGCCGTGGCCGATGATATTGAAGTGCATGAATCCACCGTCAGCCGCATCACCACCAACAAATACGCCCACACCCCCCAGGGCATTTTTGAACTGAAGTATTTTTTCACCAGCGGCATTGATCAGGGGCAGGGTGAGGTGATCTCATCCAAAAAAATAAAAGACAAAATTCAAAAAATCATTGAACAGGAGGACAACCGGGACCCCCTGACCGATATTCAGATCGCCGATTGGTTGTACAAAGAAAGCAAAATCAAGGTGGCCCGCCGCACGGTGGCCAAATACCGGGAGGCCCTCAATCTTCTGCCCTCCAACCGCCGCAAGCAGATGTTTTAAACCCGGCCCTTTTGGCCGGGCTTGCGCCGCCTTTCTTTTGGGGTTCCTGTCTAGCAAATAGCACCGGCATCCGCTTGTCGGCTTGCGCCTCCATGCGGCGTTAGCCGGGCTATTTGCCTTTCTTTTTGGGGTTCCTGTCTAGCAAATAGCACCGGCAT
>JAOUFO010000380.1 GCA_029858165.1 Deltaproteobacteria bacterium
TGTGTGATCGCCCCCGGCTACAGCGATATATTTTACAACAACGCCCTGAAAAACGGCTTGTTGCCGGCGGTGGTCAGCGCCGAGGCGGCGGAGGTTTTGCTGAAGGAACTGCAAGGGGGATTGGGGGCCAGACTGCGGGTGGACCTGGCGGGCCAGACCATCACCAGCCCCAGCGGCATCGCCATCCCCTTTGATATCCCCCCGGAGGCCAAACGCCGCCTGTTGGAAGGGCTGGATGACATCAGCCTGACCCTGCTCCATGAGTCCGAAATCACCGCCTTTGAGGAGCGGCGGAAATCCGTTCGCCCGTGGCTGTAACCGGGGATGGTTAAGGCTGTTTCTTCATTTTGTCCAGGTGCCAAATCAGCAATTCCTGCCAGTCATACACCCCCACCGTTTTATACACATCCGGGTTGGGCCATTGAAAATTGGCCACCCCGATCAGATACCGCTGATCCCGGCTGAAAATGGTGCGCACCAGGGCCGGGGTGTTGCGCATTTTGTGGTAGGCGGCCTCATCCATCCCCTGTTCCTCCCAGGTGGGCAGACGGAAGGCCATTGCCCAGTAATGAGGGGCGGCGGTCCCCAAGGCCCAGCGGCCATCGGGGGAAAACATCCCGCCGATCACATCCACCGCCACCGGGTTGCCCGCATTGGTCACCGCCGGAGGGTGGGCCTGGATGCGGGTGAGAGCCCCGGTGGCCAGGTCCGCCACCCCCAGGGTGTTTAAATAACGGGAAGGGCCCCGGTGGCGGGGGGTTTGCCTCAATGCAATCAATCCCCGGGTTCCATCCGGGCTTAAAGCGATTTCATCAGCAAACTCCCCTGGGTTCCCCTGGATGGGGATCACCCGCCCATCGGCCAGGGTCAACACATATCCCACCGAGGGATGGTTCCCATCCAGAAACACCACCCTGCGGCCATCCGCGGATTGTAAATAATCAGGCACCACCCCCTTGGGAACCGGAATCTTCCTGGTTACTTTGCCGGTTGCGGGGTCCAGCAGCACCACCCCCCCCGGGATCCCCCCCAGCAGGGCCTGTCCATCGGGGGTAAACCCCCCCAGGCCGGGGGTGGGGGCGGCTTCCGGTTTTTCTTTCAGGGTTCCTTCTTCCGGGTGGACCAGGGCATAACCCCCGGCGCCGTCACGGGCAACCAGCCAGGGGAGGGTGGGATGAAAATCCAACTGATAACGGGGGCCTTTGTGGGGCAGGGGGATCTGATGGCGGATTTCTCCGGAGGAAAACCGCCATATCACCAGATAATGGTCCCGGTACAGCCCTGCCAGCCAGGTGTCCTCCCGGCTGACGGCCAGCCGTTGGATCAGCTTGTGGTCATCAAAAGCGATCTGAGGGGAGTGGATGATCCGGGCCGGAGCGGGGGGGGTAAAGCTGTTGGCTGGAGGAGAGGCGGCGGTGCAGCCGAAACTGATCAGCCCGATGCAGCCAATCCCTGCCCGGAGCAAAGACAGCCAAAACCCTTTGGGGGCAAAGCGGGGGTTATCGGTCATGATGCGGAATCCTTGGGGAGAGGCATTTTGGCTGAGGGGCAACCTGGGTGGCATGGTTCTCCTGGGGATGGACGGGCCGACAACGGGGGAATCAATTTCGGGCTTCTGAATGCCACAATCTCAGCAATTCCAAATCCACCCAGTTTTTCCCATGGGCGAATCCCTGGGAGACTTCCATGGGCCGACCCGGCTCCCCCAGGTGATCCATCACCGCCAAGGCTCCGGCAAAATCCTCCCCGCGGGTGTAGGGGCTTTCGGTGATGATGGCGGGGATGCCTGCCCCCAGACTGGCCCGAAGTCCGTTGGCCGAATCCTCCACCGCCAGACAATCCCCGGCGGGCAGGTCCAGTTGGGCCAACACGGCCAGATACACATCCGGGGAAGGTTTTTTTTGGCGGGCGCTTTCTCCGGTTCCCCAGGCTTCAAACCAGGCCAGACTTTCCGGCCCCAGGGTGCTGGAAAGCAGGCTTTCCACATTCACCCGGCTGGTGGTGGTGGCGATTGCAAGGCGGAGTCCTTCATCCCGGGCCTGGGCCGCCAGCCGGGAAAACCCGATGCGCAACGGGATGGCCCCGGATTCCACCGCCTGATTGTAGAGAACGGTTTTCTCCTGGTGCATCCGTTGAATCCATTCATTCAGGTCCGGCCGGGTCAGCATATCCGGGTGGTATTGTTGGATGTAATGGAGAATGCGTTCCCGGCCGCCGGCCACTTTCAGCAAACGGTGGTAAACCGGTCTGGTCCAAACCCAATCCAGGCCGGTTTGTTTGAATATCCGGTTGAAGGCTTTGCGGTGTTCCTCCTCGGTGTTGGCGATGGTGCCGTCCACGTCAAAAATCAGG
>JAOUFO010000381.1 GCA_029858165.1 Deltaproteobacteria bacterium
TTTTATCGTCACCCCGTAAACAGCACCCCGGGGGGGATGGCCTGGTGCTTTTTTCCCCCATCCGCCTTTTTTCTTCGGGGGCGCAAACCCCCCTTCCGCCAAAACGTCACCCCAACCCCACCCCCCCTTTTTGGGTTGCGGCAACCCGGTTTGCCCCGTTTTTTCCCTGAAAATCGCTCCGATGTTGGTTTTATCCCTTGGTGTGCAGGGTTTGGATTGATATTTTCCCCGTTTTTCAGTATGAATGGGGGGAATATGGTTTAAAGACTTATCCGCCAGGATAGGAAACCTGCGGGTTAAAAACAGGCCGGAATGCGCATTCCCTCCCGGTTAAAGGGCGGGGCAGGCCGGTCGCGCAATGGATTCCCCCACCCCCTCTTGAGGAGTTCTCATTGGCCATCTGGGATAAAATCATCGCCAGCCCGGACAAGGACAAGAAAAAAGCCCAGGAGCTTTGGGAGCGGGCCACCAAATATTTTGACGGCAAGCTGTACAACCGCGCCCTCAAGGACCTGGGGGAGGCCCTGATGCTGGACAATTCCCTGGCCAAGGAGGCGGTGGAATTGATGATGATGTTCAACAGCCAGGGGGCGGATGAACAAGCTTTAAGCGTGGGGTTGGCGCTGCTGAAAATGAACCCCAACGATTCGGATTTGATGAACAAGCTGGGGAACACCCTGCGCAACCTGGGTTCGTTTGACAAAGCCAAAAACCTGTACACCCGGATTTTAAAGGCCCAGCCCACCCACACCGAGGCCAAGTACAATCTGGCCGCCTGCTCTTTCCGCATCAAAACCGCCGACAGTTCTCTGGTCAGCCAGACCCGCAAGGCGGAAGGGCTGATTTCGGTGCGCCGCTACGCTTTTGAGGGAGCCAGGGAGGATTACGTTCCGGTGCCCAACCAGGAGCTGGAGGAGGAAAAAAAGCCCAAGGACAAAGAAAAAGAAAAACACGCGGACCTGTCCGAGGAGGAATTGGCCCAGGTGCGGGAGGCCCAGATCAACGAACTGAAGCTGGACGTGGCGGGAAACCAACAATCCTGGGAGGCCAACTTCAATCTGGCCCTGCTGTACGACCTGTTCGGCATGGGAGAGCTATCCATCCAGCATTACCGCACCGCCGTGGAGGTGGACCCGGAAAACCGGAAATCCAACAACAATCTGGCCGTGGCCTTGATGGAGCATCAAAAAAACAACCAGGAGGCCGAAGCCATCCTGTTAAAAAATCTGGGCCACCATTCCTACGACCGCACCACGGTGCAAAATCTGGCGATTCTGTACCGCCGCACGGGCAAGGCGTTTCAAACCCTTAAGTATTTTGTGTATCTGGGGGACCTGCTCAGCAAATCTTTGTGGAAGTTTGAAACCGAAGGGGTGGAGGAGCTAGCCCGCCAGTATTACGAACGGCGCAAATACCTTGAGGCGGTCCCCATGTTTGAAAACCTGGCCCTGGAAAAAAAGGACCCTTTCTGGCTGGAAAAACTTTCGGTGATGTATTTTAACCAAAAGAAAGAGGATGAATACATCCATTCCCTGAAACGGCTGATCAAGCTGGACCCCACCCAGACGGACGCTGTTACCAAGCTGACCGGTCTGGCCGGGGATTACGAAAAACAGGCCCGGGAAAAATACGAAAAGAAAAGCCGCAATCAGGCCATCGGGCTGATGGTGAAGGCGGTGAAAATTGAGGAAACCCCGGAACGATGGGTGGACCTGGCCCAGTGGTACGAGGAAGACGGAGAGGAAATCCTGGCGGAAAACGCCCTGCGCCGCTGGAAAAGGATGGTGGGGGAACCCGGCGGCGAGGAGGCGTCTGCCGAGACTCCCGGATCATCCCTGGTTTAAATCGTTCTTATTTTTTCTCCACGGATTGATCAGCCATGGCGACCCCCAGGAACGGTTCCACCCAGGACGCCTTATGGCGCAGGTTGTTCCCACGGGCACGCCCTATGGCGGCGCCTCTCAAATGTTCCATCCCCCTTTTTTCCGCAATTCTCCCCACCCTCTTTAGAATCCGAGACCTCTGCATAACTGCCAAAAGCTCCCGTTTTGATAAAAAAGCGGGGGTTTGGGGGCCGCAGGCCTCCAATCATATCAAAATCCATGTTTCCCGCCGGATCACCCCGCTGACGGTTTTACAGAAAAGCGCCGCCTTTGGGGTCTGTTTGGCCCTGGGGTGGGGCTTTCCGGCCTGGGGGAAAGGCTCCCCGGGGGGACCCCCTGCGGAGACCGCCGCCGTGTCAAAGGATGGCGCGCCTGCCACCCCCTGCCAGGCCCCCAAACCGGGGGATGACCTGCGCCGGTGTTTTTTTGACGGACGGGAGTTGTCTGGATTGGACCTCAGCCGGGTG
>JAOUFO010000382.1 GCA_029858165.1 Deltaproteobacteria bacterium
AGATCAAACCCCTGGCGCAGGTTGTTGATCACCTCCACCACCCGGTCCCCTTCCGGTACGGCCAACGCCCCGCCGGGGCAAAAGTCGTTCTGAACATCCACCACAATCAACGCTTTCCCCATGGGTTTCCTTTGCATTTCAATTGAAGGTTTGTTTGTGGGGCCGTTCACCCTCCCCCCGTTTTTCTGTTCCCGGGAGACTTTCTGAAATCAGTTTGCCTGCGCCAGCGATCTTTCGGCCGCGGCCAGGGTGTTTTTCATCAGCATGGCGATTGTCATCAGCCCCACCCCCCCCGGCACCGGGGTGATGGCATGGCATTTGGGGGCCACGTTGTCAAAATCCACATCCCCGGCCAGCCGGGTGCCGGATGGCCGGGTGGGGTCGGGGATGCGGTTCATCCCCACATCCACCACCACCGCCCCTTCGCGGACCATATCGGCGGTGACAAACAAGGGCTGGCCGATGGCCGCGATCAAAATATCAGCCTGGCGGGTGATGGCCGCCAAATCCTTTGAACGCGAATGGCACACGGTCACCGTGGCGTCCATCCCTTTGGCCGAAAGCAAAATGGACATGGGACGCCCCACAATGTTGGACCGGCCCAGCACCACCGCATGTCTGCCCGCCACCTCAATGTGACCGCGGACAAGCATTTCCACAATTCCAGCCGGGGTGCAGGGCAGAAAAGCCGGATGGCCCATGGCCAGCAACCCCACATTGTAAGGGTGAAAGCAATCCACATCCTTGGCCGGGTTGATCATGCGGATGATCCGCTGGCCATCCAACCCGGAGGGCAGAGGCATCTGGCACAGCACCCCGTGGATGGCAGGGTCCATGTTGAGCATTTCCACCAGGGTTTCCAATTCCTTCTGGGTGGTGTCGGCAGGCAGTTTGTGGTCCACGGAACGAATGCCAAGCCGCTGGCAGGTTTTTATCTTGTTGGCCACATACACATGGGAGCCGGGGTCCTCCCCCACCAGAATCACCGCCAGGGCAGGAGGCACCCCGCTGTTCTTCAGCCGGGCCGCTTCCACCGCCAGTTCCTCTTCAATCTGCCGGGCCAGTTCCCGTCCGGACAATACCAGGGTCATCTTTTGTTTGAGATAAGGTGTTTGGTGTTGAAATTGCTTGAAACCATCTCTACGGTCCCGGGCGGCCACCCTTTCTTTAAACCATAACCGTTTGCCCGCCGGGCAGGCAATGAAAACCGGTGGGTCGGCCCCATCCCCCCCAAGAGATCAACCCATGTAGAGATCAACCCATGTTTTTTGGAAAAGACCCCCGTGGCGAGGCCATCGTGGAAATGGCCATGAAACAGGTGAAAAAAATGCTGATAGACATGCAAAAGGAGGGAAAGGACCTGACCCGGCTGAAACTGAAAAAATTTCAGAAAACCCATTACACCAGTTGCGCCTGCCCCAAATGCGTGGAGGCCAAACGCAAAAACAACCCCCACCTGCGGGGGCTGCTGGAGGAAGGATTCAAAGTGTATGTGGGGGAAGGGGAGGGGGAGGATGAATAATCCCCCGGATCCCCCCGCCGGGGCTGTGGAGCCCCCGGAGAAAATGTTTCTGCCGGGGGCGTGGCCATTCGGGGGTTGCGGTCTAATCCTGCGGTTCAGGAATGTGTGCCCGGTTGATCACCACCTGCTGAAGGATGGACAGCAGGTTGCTTACCGTCCAGTACAGCACCAGTCCGGAAGGAAAGTTCAGCATGAACACCGTGAGGATCAACGGCAGGAACTGAAACATCTTGGCCTGCAACGCATCCGCCGGAGGAGGACTCATCTTTTGCTGGAAAAACATGGAGGCCCCCATCAAAACCGGCAGGATGTACAATCCGTCCTTGGCCGAAAGGTCCGTGATCCAGCCGAAAAATTCCGTATGCCGCAGTTCAATGGCTCCCATCAGGGCGCTGTACAAGGCAAAAAAGATGGGAATTTGAAGCAGCATGGGCAGGCAGCCGTTTAAGGGGTTTACCTTGTGCTTGCGATACAGCCCCATCAGTTCTTTGCCGAACTTGTCTTTGTCGTTTTTAAGCCGTTCTTTGAGAGCGGTCACCTTGGGCTGTAATTTTTGCAGCCGCTTCATGGAAACCATTCCCTTGTAGGTGAGGGGAAACAGCACCACGCGGACCACCAGGGTCAGCAAAATGATGGCCACCCCCCAGTTTCCGGCCAATCCATAAAACCATTGCAGCATGGCCAACAGCGGCATGGAAAGGGCCTTCAGGCTCAGGTCCAAAGATTCCTCCAGCCGGTTGCCGAACTTTTCCAGTTCGTCGGTTTCCTTGGGACCCATGTATAGTTTGTAGCGGGTGATAATCTGTTTGCCGGGTTC
>JAOUFO010000048.1 GCA_029858165.1 Deltaproteobacteria bacterium
CGGAAAGGAGGCCGCCGGAACCGCCGGATCCTGCTCCGCCCCCCCCGGTGGCCCCGTTTTCCATCCCCCCCCGATAGGTTTCAATGGCAGGGGATTTGGTTGCAGGCTTGGTTGAAATGGCGAGCCTGCGGTTTGGGCAGGGGGTTACCTCAAACGGTTAACCCGTTCTTCAATCCGTTCCCGTTGGGAGGAGGACATGTACATTTCAATTTTGGATACCACAGAAAGGGAAAGTTTGGAATCGGTGGTCAGGGTGTGAAGCCCCAGGTCCATCAACCGGCTGTTAAGAACATTTCTGATTTTCACCAGCCGCAGGTAATCCTCGTACATCTGAAACCGCTGGCTCATGTGTTGCTTGATGCGCTCCCATTTTCTTTCCAGCCTGGAAATCACAAAGGTCAACAATTGGGATTGGGTTTCCACCAGACGAATGGCGCTGGAGTTTTTGCGGTTAAAAAACAGAGATTCGGTGGTGGTTTCTATGGCCCGTTTCAACCGGTCAAAATCCAGTTCCAGGTCCGATTCTTCCTGGCCCTGCTTGATGGAAAGATAGGTGAGGGCATGGGCGATATAAAACAAAATGGCGGAATGAAGCAGGTCATCCTGGATGTCCCCCATAAACACCGGGTTTTCCATTCTTACATGGTGACGATAGGTGTTCAGGTACGCGCCTGCCACCTCATGGGCGTTCAACACATACAGGGTTTTTAACTCCTGAAGCATTTTTTTGCCTTCGGTCAGTTCCCCCCCTCCTGAAAGCTGGCTGATAAACAGCCATTGGGCCATGCCGACAGAATAGGTTTGGCCGGACCGTTTGGCGTCCAGCACCGCCAGATTGGTGAAAAAATGATGGTGCAACAGACCCAGATGGTTTTGAAAGGTCTTCAGGTACAGGGCCGCCAGTTCCTCCAATTCTGTTTGGCTGGTTTCCCACAACAGCCCCATGGTCAGGATTAAATTGACGTAGGCCTGATGGTAGGCGGGATTGAGGGCCAGGGTTTGAAGCAGGCTTACCCGGGCCTGTGAAAAAAGAAACTGGTTTTCCCGGTCTTCGGTTGCAGAAAGCCCCAGTTCCAAAAAGGAGGTGCCCACCATAAAGGGGATATCGGAGAATTCCTCGTGACGGTGCATCCTTACCTTGCGGTCCTCCTTGCTGAGGGTGCGGCTGGAGCGCAAGGTCTGCACCAGGGATTTGATATTGGCGGCCCAATCCCCCCGCAGAAAATGCAAAATCGCCCCATGGAGCAGGTGGCCGGTAAAGGTTTTGGCATCCCGTTTCTGCCTGGCGCTTTTCAGCAGTTCTTCCAGTTTGGTGAGGGCGTCATTTAAATGGCGGGTGCCGATGCCGGTGGGGATTTTGATGTCACTGGCCACTGAGGGGTTTCCGGTGGTGTTTTCCCGGATCAACTGAGCAATGCGTCTGGGCCGCTCCGACAGGATTTTTTTCAATTTGGCGGGGGATTCCACCATCACCTGGTTTTCCGTCAGAAACCGTTTGGCCAGAATCACCCCTTCGGCGGTGATGATTTCCTGTTTGACGTGTTTGAAAATGTCTGTCAGGTGGAGGATGCGGTTTTCGGTGACCCGGTCTTTGTAAAAGCTGAGAACCTGGGTTTTAAAAGGGGGCAACAGCGGAATCAGGGATGTGTACCAGGTCTGGGGCAGGGGGTCAAAGCTGACCGGAAATTGTTTCAGCAGGTTTTGGCATATGGCCAGAGCTTTCAGGTCCTCCTCCTGGAGCAGCTGCTCCACCTGAAAATCCTGATTGGTTTTGTCGGTTTTTAAATAAGAAAGGTGCAACAACATATCCACCTCCATTTTGGAGGCCAACGCGTCAAAAGCCCTATCCCCCTGGTATTCCCGGACTTCCTGAACCACCCCCAGGGCCTGAAGAATGGAAGGTTCCAGGTTCACCCCGCCGTCATCCAAAGCATTGTAATATCCAAAAGCGGCCTGGGTCAGTTTGATCAAAGCGTAATCCCGGGTGCCTTTCCGGGCGGATTCCGCCATTTCAAACAATTGCTGCTGGGAAAGGCGGTCAAACAAAAACAGGTTGCCGGCATTTTTAATGACGTTTTCAAATTCCATGGAACGTCCGTGTGGGGCTTGCTGCGGATTTTTGAAAAATGGGCGGCCGACCCTGTCCGGACAGGGCGTAAAGGGTGATCCCCCAGGCTGGTAATATACTTGATTTTTAATGGATATTCCAGCCAATAAACCGATAAAGGGGGGATAAGCTCTTTACAAGAAGACCGTTTTTCCCGGCGGCTTCCGGGGGAGGGGGGGGATTCGCTTTTTTTAGAGACATTCGGGAACCCGAAAAGGCTCCGGAGGGTGAAACCTCCCCCTGAAGGGCTGAAGGGGTTTTTTGAAGGGATGGACCGGCAGGGGGGTGTTTTTATGGAATGCGTTTTATTTCATTGGCATAGCATTCGGGGCAGAAGGTGTGAGTTACATCCATCCCTCCTTTTTTCTTCATAAAGGCCTCCAAAGAAACCCAATCCCCTTCACCGGGCAAGGTTCCCTCGTCATCCCGTATGTTGTGGCATACACAGCAAACCGGCAGGAAATTTTCATAATGGGAAAGCCTGTTTTTCATCTCCTGCATTTTCAAAATACCGCGGACCCGAAAAAACATTTCCTCCTTTTGCCAGGGTTTCAGCAGATAATCGGAGGCCCCCTGGCGCAGGGCCTCCACCGCGGTGGGCAGGGATCCATAAGCCGTCAGCAACATCACCATGGTGGCCGGGTTGATCCGCTTGGCTTCCCGCAACACATCCAGGCCGGTTGTTTCCTTCATATTCAGGTCGGTGATCACCAAATTGAAAAACCCGGTTTCCAACTCTTTGACGGCCTCCTCACCGGAAAGGGCCGCATACACATGGTATCCCTGGGTTAACAAATCCTGCCCTGCGGTTTCAAAAATGATCTCATCATCATCCACCAACAGTATTTTTTCTCCGGCCATTTTTTTCTCCTGGAACCAATATGAGACCTCTGCATAACTGCCAAAAGCTCCCGTTTTGATAAAAAAGCGGTGGTTTGGGGGCCGCAGGCCTCCAATCATATCAACCCCCTTCCCTTTGGGAAGGGGGCAGGGGGATGGGAAAAAACGAGTTGTGCAGAGGCCTCAATATCTATATTTTGCCTGGGGGGATGGCGGGGGAAGCATTTCCATTTTATAATACCCGCTTGCTGGTTGAACGGCTCGGAAGAAGGAAAGGACAACCGGCAGGGAAAAATTATTGGAGAGAGGCCTCGGAGAGATTGAAATTTCGCAAGGTTTATGAACTGAGAAATCGGGAAATGACTGCGGTCAACTGGGATTTTTTAACCGGTTTGGCCAGATAGGTGGTGCATCCGCAATCCAGACATTTTTTGATGTCCTCGTTAAAGGCCAGTGCCGAAAGGGCGATGATGGGAGTGGGCTTGTTATTGTTGGATTTTTCCCATTGGCGGATGGCCTGGGTGGCCGCGTAACCATCCATCACCGGCATTTGCAGATCCATCAACACCATATCAAAATTTCCTGATTGGAATTGTTCCAACCCTTCCTGTCCGTTTTCGGCCATCACCACCTCATAAGACGGCCCTTTTAAAAAGGCCTCCATCAGGACCCGGTTGTCCAACGCGTCATCCACCAACAGGATGCGGGCGGCAGTGAAAGGTTTCCTGACCGTCTGTCCAGATGGGGGTTGGGCGGCCGCGGTTTTTACCAGGACGCCGGCGATGGCCTCCAGCATTTGTGTACGGCTTAGGGGTCTGGGCAGATAGGCGGCCCCCAGGAGGTTGGCCCTGGCCACCCCCTTGGGGGTGTGGTGATCGCAAATCAACAAAAGAGGCAGGGTGATAAACGCATTGTGTCGACGCAATTCCTCGGCCAGTTCCAGGCTGTCATGGTTTTGTTTTTCCGGGGCGATGATCACCAGGGAATAAGGGGCGTTGGTGCCCAACCCTTTGGTCAACTCGGTGATCATCAATCCCTGGTTGGCCAACAGGGTGACTATCGCCCCTGAGGTGGACAAAACCTCCTTCAGGATGCGCTGCTCTTCATCCTCACCGGATATAAACAACACCCGTTTGCCCACTATCCCCACGATGGCCGAAGAATATTCGTTTGTGACCATCTTGGGGACGATAAACCGGGCGGTGAAATAAAACACACTGCCCTCATTCAAACGACTGGTGACCCAGCAGCCCCCCCCCATCACCTCCGCCAGTCTTTGGGAGATGGCCAGCCCCAGACCGGACCCGCCGTATTGCCGGGTGATGGAACTGTCCTGCTGGGTAAAGGCATTAAAAATGGATTCCATTTTGTCCTCCACGATGCCGATACCGGTATCATGGACCGAAAACAAAATCAGGGCCTGTCCGGCAGTCATTTCCTCCACCGCCACCTTGATGAAAACGCCGCCGGTTTTGGTGAACTTGATGGCGTTGCCGATTAAATTGATTAAAATCTGCCGGAGGCGCATGGGATCCCCCGATATCATTTCAGGGACTTCACTGGCAAAATCCCATTTCAGCCACAACCCTTTCTGGCTGCTGCGCACCGACATCATCTCCACCACTTTTTCCACCACCTGCCTCAAATTGAACTCCACCGATTCCAGGTCTATCCGGCCGGCCTCCACTTTGCTTAAATCCAGAATATCATTCAGCAAACCCATCAGGTTGGTGCCGGCGGATTCCAGGGAATCCAAAAACCATTTTTGCTCCTGGTCCAATTTGGTTTCTTTCAACAGTTCCGCCATCCCCAGGATGGCGTTCATGGGGGTTCGGATTTCGTGGCTCATCATGGCCAGAAAATCCGATTTTGCCCGGGTGGTGTTTTCGGCCAGCTCCATGGATTTTTGCATCTGGCTTTCCATCTGTTTTCGGGATGTAATATCCGAAACAAACCCTTCCAGCCGGTAGCCTTCCTCCTTTTGGGGGGGTAGCACCCTTCCGCTTTCCATCACCCATTTCTCCTCCCCGGAGGCGGAAATAATCCGGTATTCCACCAGGTAAGGGGTTTGATGCTGAGCCGATCCTTCAATTTGGGTGTAAACCCGTTTGCGGTCCTCCGGGTGGATCAGGTATCCGTAAGGAACCCGGATGTTCATAATCAGATCAAAGGGTTGATAGCCAGTCAATCCCAAACATCCCGCACTGACAAACTCCATGGTGCGTTCCAGGGTGTGCTCTCCCCGAAAGGCCATCCCCATCAAGTCGCTCATCAGGGCCATCAGGGTTTTCTGGCTTTCCTGCAAGGCATCCTCGGCCTGTTTGCGCTTGCTGATTTCAGTAAGCATGATAATACTGCCCCCCTCCCCCATGGGGGCGCCCCGCACCTCAAACACCTCGTTGTTGTGGGAGCGGTATTCAAAAGTGGCGTGATAGGTGTGGTTCCGTTCCCGGATTTCATTCCAAAAGGCCAGTTCCAGGTCTTTGGCGGGGGAACCGCCTTCCGGGGAAAGGTTGTTATTGGCGTGCCAAACATCCAGAATTTGTTGGAGAGGGGTCCCGGCCCGTCCCAGTTCCGGGGGGATGTCAAACACCTGGAGCAGCTTGTTGTTGGTCAGTTGCAGATTGAAATCCCGGTCCAGCACGATGAAGGGAACCGGCATAGAATTGAACATCATCCGTAAGCTGGCAACCGACAACGGGTCCGGCACAAGTTTGTGATCGGAACCTGCCGGATGAAGGGTGGTGTACACCGCCGGATGGCCATCCCATTCAATCAATCTATCCAGGCTTTCCAGACGAATGGGGGTCCCATCCTGTTTGATTCCCTGAAACCGGTTGTGCTCCGGCACTTCCCGCCCGGCCAGCATTTTGGAAAAACGGCGGATCAGGGATTGTTTTTCCGCCGGGTGGGCCATCTTCAAAGGCGAGCCCCCCGTCAGATCAGCGGGAGAATCCGCCCCCAACAACAGGGCCGCTTCAGGGTTGGCGTACAGGATGGTATCTTTCCAATGGATCATCACCGCCAGGGGAAAGGCGTCCGCAAGGGTGCGGAAGGGGTTTCCCTGGGGATTTTGGAGGGGCATGGCCGGTTTTTGCAGGGGGCGTATGGTCATCATCCCGGTTTGGTGAAAAGGCTGCCAAGCTGAATCCTAACCACCTATATGGCTTTTTCAGACGAGATTTGCAACCGGATTATTGCGACGGGCCGCCGGTTAAGAGGCTGTTTGATTTCCAATGGCTAAATCCTTCCCATCACCCAGGAGCAAAACCTATGTAAATAAAATGGAAAGGGTCTGCCCCACCCGGGGCCCCGCCATTTATGGACCGGTTGGATGGCCAGGGGTTTTCCAAAACATCCCCCCGGGTGGGTTTTTTACTTTTTCTATCGTTGCTTAGAGCCTGGAATGAAAGTAAATAAGAGAAACTCTCCATTGACAGGAAACGGGATGGATCACACATCGGGTTTGAGGGATTTGTAAATTATTTCCGCTCAATTTCCTTGCGCCAGGGGGTGTTTCAGGGTAGGAACTATAAAAGTTCACTGTCCCCCATGGGCAAATCTGAATTCCGGTGGAAAAGCCTGAAGTGGCGCTAAAGGGGGGCGGGGGCCTTCAATCCGGCCAGTCGGGGCTGACGGAGCCCTGGAGTCCGTCGGCCGTACACCCGGCAAGCCGGGAAACAAAAGGCAGAAAAACCGGCAAGCCGGGAAACAACAGAAGCGTCTGGTTCATTTTTTGCCGGGGAATCCTCCCCGGCGGAATTTTTTGAGGGAGTCAAATACTATGGCGGTATTATGGAGAAACGATCTGGCCATTGGGGTGGATCTGATTGACGCGCAGCACAAGGAGCTGTTTGTCCGGATCAACCAATTGTTGGATGCCTGCACCCAGGGCAAAGGATCAGAAGAAGTTGGGGGTGTGATCAAATTTTTGGAAGATTACGTGGTCACCCATTTCGGGGATGAACAGAACCTGATGACCAAATACCAATACCCGGAATACGAATCCCACTTTGCGATGCACGTTAAATTTGTAGAGGAATTTCAAAAGTTAAAAGGTCTTTTTGAAAAAGAGGGGGCCACCATCAACTTTGTGATCCAGGTCAATCAGGTGGTGGTGGACTGGCTGGTCAATCACATCAGCAAAGTGGATAAACGTCTGGGAGTCTTTTTGAAAACCAAAATGTAACACGGTCAGGGATTCCTTACACCTGATCCTCTGCTCTGATATACCCGGCCCGGCGTGGAGGTTTCCCTCATCCTCCACGCAAAGGGTGGGTTTCTCTCAACACCCGCCCTGTCTTGTTTCCCTCGTATCAGCCCCCTTTGTAAAATTTCCTCCGCCCCCATGTTGATTGCAATCGGGAGCGCCCGGGGGAAGGTAAAATAAAACGATGTTTTTTTTCCCCGTCGGCCCTTGCAAATGATCCGTTTTCTGCCACGAACCCAACATTTCACCGGATGGCTGGGGATTGCAGGCTGCCTGATGTCGTTATCTATTCTGCCTCACGGATCCTGGGCCGCAGGCGGCTCTGTGGTGTTGACCGACAAAACCCGGCAGGTTGAAGTGTTTCCCCATGCCCTGGAGTTGGCGGACCCATCCGCCACCCTAACGATTCAACAGGCGGCATCCCCATCCCTGGCCAAGAAATTTACACCCCTGCATACCGAAATCATCACCCATGGTTTCACCCATTCCGCCTATTGGTACCGTTTTTCAGTTGAAAACCAAACCACCCGCCGGGAATGGAAGCTGAAAGGGGGAGAGGCCACCCTGTCTGAAATCACCCTGTTCACCCCGCTCCCCGCCGGAGGATGGAAGGCCGAACCCCTGGGGAACGATCAACCCCACAGCCGGGAAGCCTATTTTCACCGGGAAGCCGTGTTTACCCTTTTTCTGGAACCTGGGGAAACCAAATTCTATTTTTTACGAATTTCAGGGGATAGCGGGTTGGTGGCTACAGCCACCTTGTTCCACCCGGATGCCCTGCCGCAGGAACTGGCTTTGGACAGCGGTTTTTTTGGGGCCTTTATTGGCATCATCGTCATCATGGGGCTGTACAACCTGTTTTTGTTTTATACTTTGAAGGACAGGAATTACCTGCTGTATGTGATGGTGATCTGGCTGACCGGAATGTTCTATTTAAATTTGTATGGTGTTCAACAATTGGCCATCACCCCAGGCTGGTCCGCTTCAGCGGTGGAAAAGGTCGGGATTTTCATTTATTTCATCGGCATCGCCTGCCATTTGCTGTTTGCCCGGAGTTTTTTAAGCCTTCCCCGGATGGCCCCAACACTGAATTTGTATTTTGTGGTGTTGGTTTGGTTTTTTTTGCTGGGATATCCTTCAAGTTTCTTTCTTTCCCCGTTGACCAACACCTATTTCATTGCTTTTACCAGTACGCTGGCGCTGCTCAGCAATTTGGGAGCTGCTGCGTATGTGTGGCAAAAGGGCTACCGCCCCGCCCGGTATTACCTTTTGGCCCAGGTGTTTTTTGCAGTGGGGGGCATCAGCGTGTCTTTGGCTATTGGCGGGTGGGTGCCCCCATCGTTCTGGACCTTAAGGGGGGGGGTGATCGGGGTGATGCTGGAGGTGTTTTTGTTTTCCCTGGCGTTGGGGGACCGTTACCGCATCCTGCAACTGGATAAAGAGGCGGCCCAACTGGAGGCCCTCCATAAGGTGGAGGAAAACATCACCCTAAAAAAGGAAATCCAACTCCGAACCGAGGCTGAATCCGCCTTGCGGCAGGCCAAGGAGACCGCCGAGGCGGCCACCGCCTTAAAGGACAAGTTTGTCTCCCTGGTGGCCCATGATATCCGGTCCCCGTTTGGCACCATTTTGACCCTGGCCGAAATGCTGGCCAGTGACCCGGATAAACCCCTGGACCCCCAGCAACAGGAATTGCTGCAAACCATCCAAAGCCGGGGGAAACATCTGATGGAAATGACGGAACAACTGTTGAATCTCAACCGGCTGCAAACCGGAAGAATCACCCCGGAAGCCCAACTCCTTTCCATCAACGAACTGGTGGATGAAGCCATGATGCTGAAAACACTGGCCAATTCAAAAGGAATATCCCTCAGCCATTCCATCCCCCCGGACGCCCGGTTATTTGGCGACCTGGACCTGATCCGGGAGGTGTTGCGCAATCTGGTATCCAACGCCATCAAGTTTTGCTCTGCCGGAGATTCTATTTTGATTTTCACCCCGGACAACAGCAGCGATCTGGCTGTTTCAGATACAGGCCAGGGAATCCCTGAGGAAATCCTCCAGGATATTTTTCGTCATGAAGTGAAAACCTCCACCATAGGAACCGCAGGGGAAACCGGCACCGGCCTTGGGTTGCCCCTTTCCAAAGAAATCATGACCGCCCATGGGGGGGATATCCTGGTGGAATCCAAGGTGGGCCAAGGCACCACCATCACCCTGAAATTCCCGCCCCCGGCCGGTTAAGCCCCACCCTCCCTAAACCTCCTCCAACCTTTTTTCAGGGAACCTTAGAAGAAAACACACGTTTTTCCAGTGTGCCCCGTTTTGATCCAACCGGTTCCCCCTGCATAAACGCTGACGGAACAAACCTTACCGGAAAACCCATGGCCGCCCCAAAAAACAAACCGGATAAACCCTCCGCCCGGCCACCCCTTCCGGAAGATTCCAAGACAGGTTTCCCGGCCCAAACGGATTCATCACCCCCTGTTTGGCCGGGGGAGCCGCCCCCATCGGTTTTGGG
>JAOUFO010000049.1 GCA_029858165.1 Deltaproteobacteria bacterium
CTGCCCAAAAAACCAAAAGGCCTCCAAACCCCCCTTTTTTATCAAAACAGGAGATTTCAGTATTGATTCAGAGGTTTTATTTCATCTCCATCATCAGAGAGACGCGGATGGTTCCGCCGTTGTCCAAAAACGGGTCGGATTTTGCCATTTCAACGGCAGCCTCCATGGTTTCGGCTTGAACCACGGCAAACCCCTTCATGGAATTGGGATCGGTATCCTCTTCAACGCCGCCGGAGGTGACGATTTTTGATGCCGGCAAGGGGGTTCCCGGATTGACAATCGCCTTCCCCAGCCCTTCCACCCAGGCTTTCCATTTGCCCATCTGGGCCATTCCCTCGTCTTTGGACCCGGGCTGTTTCCCTCCATAATAGGCAATCATAAAATTCGGCATGGTTTCCTCCATTGGAAAAAAGGGGTTGGATAACCCCGGTTTTGTTTCTCTGGCGGACCGTGTGTTTTGGGTGTCGGCCACTGCCCCCGGACCTTTGGGATATGCCACTGCGGGGGGCTGGGGGCAAATCCAAATTGGCCGACACAGGGAGGGTGTGATGACAGAGGTTTGCAGGGGATGATCTATCTGTCAGGGGGTTCCGTACCCTGATTCATCAGTTCCAGATAACGGCTGTAACTGAACACCCTGTTCCGCTTCATGGCGGTGATTTCCCGAACAATGCCCAGCCGTTGCAGATGGCCCAGGGTTTTGCTGACCGTGAGCGGAGTAAGGCCTGTTTTTTTGGCCAACAGGCCCACGGTGGAAATGGGATGTTCCATCAACAGCCGTTGAATTCTTAAAGCGGAACCCGCCGATCTTCCAAGTCCTTTGATTTTTTCGCGGTCCGAGTCTGAAAGCGTAAGCAGTTGTTTGACTGTATCCACCACCTGGGTGGCGGTGACAATCACGGCTTCGGCAAAAAAATCCAACCAAGCCTCCCAATCCCCAGTCAGACGCACATGGTTCAGCAGTTCATAATAGGTTTGTCGGTGTGTTTTGAAATAGAGACTCAGGTAGAGCATCGGCTCCCTCAAGATGTTTTGGGAACACAACAGCATCGTAACCAACAAACGACCAAGGCGGCCATTTCCATCCAGAAAGGGGTGGATTGTCTCAAACTGTACATGGGCCAAAGCCGCCTTGAGCAGGGCCGGTGTCCGGGTGGGCTGGTCATGTAAAAACAATTCCAGTGCCCCCATGCATTCCATCACCATTTCGGGGGGGGGCGGTACAAAAACCGCGTTTCCGGGCCGGGTTCCGCCAATCCAATTCTGGCTGCGCCTGAATTCCCCAGGGGTTTGCTCGCTGCCGCGGCCTTTGGCCAGCAACACATTGTGAATCTCCCTGATCAGCCGCAAAGACAGGGGAAACCCCTCCTTCAAACGCTTTAAACCAAAATTGAGGGCCGCCACATAGTTGCTGACTTCCCGCACATCATCCAGGGGGACACCAGGTTCCTGGTCAATTTCATACAACAACAGATCCGAAATGGATGACTGAGTCCCCTCAATCATGGAGGAAAGCACCGCCTCCTTGCGGACATAGATATACAAAAAAAGAGAGGTGTCCGGCAAAAGTTCGGACACGCTGTCCAGACGCCCCAAGGCCAGCAGAGCCTGATCAAATTTGCTCCGCAACTCCGGGGTCCAGTCTATGGATGGGTTTGGCGGCAATGGCGCGGGTATAAACGCCCTCGCTTTTTCACCCACGGTGGATACCACCGCATATTTCCCCTGGATTCCCCGCATCATATGGTTGGCCTCAAACCGATCCTATTCAACGTTCTGAGACCTCTGCATAACTGCCAAAAGCTCCCGTTTTGATAAAAAAGCGGGGGCTTGGGGTCCCTGTCCAGCACCAGCACAGCCCTGCGTTGTGTCCCCTGTCGGCTCCAAACGTCGTAGGCTGGCTGGTGCCTTTCTTTGGGGGCCGCAGGCCTCCAATCAAATCAACCCCCTTCCCCATGGGAAGGGGGCAGGGGGATGGGAAAAAAACGAGTTATGCAGAGGTCTCGTTCTTATTATAGTTTAATCCATTATCCTATAATAACGGTTCCGCGAAGGAAAAACCAAGAGGAGTTCTTTTGCTGGCGGAGATTTTGATTCAAAGACGTTGCCCAAACTATAATAAGCGCGGCGCTTATTATAGTTTCACGGCTTATCCTATAATAAGAGGCGCTCCGGCCAAGGCCGGACAAAAAAAAGCCCGCCCCCCCATTTTGCGGGAGAGCGGGCTTTTTTTAAGTGGAGGCGGCGGGAATCAAACATTTTTATGAAGCCCCCATGAGCTTGCGAATCCCGGAAACCAGGACGGTGAAGCTTGGGGAACAATTGCGCGCCGGATCAAGATGTTTTCCCATTTTGCGGGACCCGGAAATTTTTTGATAAGCTCCGCCGGTGAGTTTGCCGAGTTCTTCAGATGGGTTGGCAAGATTGTCTGGGTTTCGGAATTTGCTTTTGTTCTGTTTGGCCGCAATTCCCGTGATGCCAAGGCCATTTTCCACAGCCTTCAAGTCGCCGATGTAAAAACTCTCCAATTCATGGCAGGCGATGCGGACCAGGACATCTTCCCTGCCTGCCTGCTGACAAAGACCCGTAAGCTTTTGCTTTACCGCTGTGCAATCCCCGGAATCCTGATCCCGCATCACGACAAAAACCGAATCGGGCAACTCCCAGCCGCGCAGGCGTTTTACGAGTTCTTTCTCCAGGTGTTGTTTGCCTTGGAACACCACATATTTCACCCGGTCATTTAAAATCCCCAATTTCGGCAACAACCCCTGCAACATTTCCCGGGCTGAATGTTCCTCCAGAAAAAAGACGATGGTTTTCATCCTGGGTCGGCTCCCTCAAAGAAGCCTTCGGCCCACAAATACCCCATTTGATCGCC
Source organism: Deltaproteobacteria bacterium (assembly GCA_029858165.1). GTDB lineage: Bacteria > SAR324 > SAR324 > SAR324 > JACQKK01 > JAOUFO01. The sequence continues at coordinate 2,879 of JAOUFO010000049.1, forward strand.
GTCTTTCATATAGGCCGCGATTTGGGGATTATCCCTGGCCCGGTGAATCCTGGTGTAACCATTTTGTTTTACCAGCCAGAACACCTCATCCACATGGGCCGCGTTCAGAAAATCAGGAGAATGGGTGGAGACAAACACCTGACCTCCGCGCTCCGAGTATTGGCGAAATTCCTCGGCCAACTCCATTAGCAGTTTGGGATACAATTGGTTTTCCGGCTCCTCAACGCATAAAAGCGGATGAGGGTTCGGGTCATAGAGCAGGGTCAGATAGGCCATCATTTTGATGGTGCCGTCGGATACATAGCGGGCAAGAAACGGGTCCTCAAACGAACCATCCTGGAATTTAAGCAAAACCCGCCCTTCTTCGGTGGTTTTTGCCTCCACGTTGGAAACGCCCGGAACCCGCTCCTTCAAAAGGGCCAGGATTTTTTGAAAAACATCTGGATGGTGTTTATGCAGATATTCTATCACCAGGGACAGATTCTCACCTTCACGGGACAGGTGTTCGGCATACCCCGCTTCTTGTTCGGGTCTGGCCTTGCTGATATGGAAATCAGAAATATGCCAATTTTCAATCAGGTTTCCAAGCGCCACCACGGCCGGAAATCTTTCAAACTGGGCCAGCCCCTTGACCGCCAGGATATCCTTTGCTTTGAGGGTTTGATCTTCGCGCTGGAGCTCCTTGACATCCTTCACGGTTTCCAGTTCATTGGTCACCGCTTTTCCCTGGCCGTTGGAAAAATCCAAAAAATGCCATGGCTGTCCCCCGCTGCCGCGGCGGTATTTCAGGATTTCCCGTTCCACAACAGCCTTGCCGTTTTCTTCGCCGATGCTGATAAAATAGGTGGCCAAAGGACTGTCCGGTTTTTCACGGAATTTAAGTTCAATTTCAACCGGCCCTTCTGAATTCCGGCTGCGAACCTCCTGAAAACCCCGGCTCCCGCCCATTTTCATAAGGGCCGCATTCACATTGGAGGTAAGCGCATCGTGCAGAAACCCAAAGATGCTGAAAATTGTGCTTTTTCCGGAACCGTTCGCCCCCACAAAAATACAAAATCCGGGAATATCCACAAGCTCGGCTTCCTTGAATGCCTTGAAATTTTTCAGTTTGATGGATTCAATTTTCATCTCATACCTTGTTGTTCAAAATTGGGCGGTCTAAGGCCGAATGCCATGGATGATGAAGCCGTTTCCTTTTTGCCTTGCCGGAAGATAAGGAAAGGATTTTCCGGCCAGCTAACCCAACTGGTTCAGATTATTATCAAAAAAAAAGCGATATGACCAATGTTTAGGCCATACCGCTTCAAAGCAAATGCATGTGGTAACAAACAGTGGAGGCGGCGGGAATCGAACCCGCGTCCTATCAGGCGGAAACAGAGTTTTCTTCAGGCTTAGCCATGATTTTCATCCCGGTTCAGGGTGTCGGACATGGCCACCTCACCTGAACCCGCCCCGGGAAAGATTCACCCGCCCCGTCCGGGGACCGGGGGTGGGCTGAGCATGATAGATTATACGGACACCCCTTTATCATGCTTGGAGGGGGCCGCATCCGGCGTTACTGCGCCAACCGCTTAAGCGGCCAGGGCAACCGGAGCGTAGTCGCTGTTATTGGCAGCTGACTGTTGATTGATTTTTTACGTGGCCATTCAATCACCCACGGCCTGCTTGCTCTGCAACGCAATCCCGTAGTCGAAGCCTGGACGCCCCCAGGCAACACTTGGAACAACTTCTTCTGACAGTGTATCTTATCGGGGGTTGGCAAACAAGGGGGCGGGCAGGGATGGTTGGGGCATCATCTTTCCTTGGCTTCCCGGCGGGCATCCCGGTCCAGGTCGCGGGATTTGATGGCCTGGGATTTGTCATGCAGTTTTTTGCCTTTGGCCAGGGCCACCTCCACCTTTACCCGGCCATGTTTAAAATACACTTTGGTGGGAATCAACGTCAGCCCCCGCTCTTTGACCTTTTGGTGCATTTTTAAAATTTCCAGTTTGTGCATCAGCAGCTTGCGCCGCCGCAAAGGCTCCACGTTAAACCGGTTTCCCATGGCGTAGGGGGAAATATGGGCATCCACCAGCCACATTTCCCCTTTGTCCACCTGACAATAGGCATCCCCCAGATTCAGTTTGCCCTGCCGCAGGCTTTTCACCTCGGTGCCGGTGAGGGCAATTCCGGCCTCCACTTTGTCGCTCAGTTCATATTCAAACCGTGCCTTGCGGTTATCGGCGATGATTTTGATGTTTTCTGCCATATGACTTCGGGTTCTGGAATCGGTGGTAAGCTTATGGGGCGGCTCCCGCCCCTCCAAGGCGGGGGAAAGCCGGGTAAAGACAAGGCGCCAGCATCCACTTTGCCTGAAACAAGCCGGAATGGGAACAAACCCTGGGAGCCTGGATGGCCCTTGGCAACCCGATGGGGTGAAGGGTAAGGTGATGGGGTGCAAGATTGCATAACCAGGATGAAACAAAACCCCATGGGGTGAAGGGCATGAAAATAAACCGAAATTTAAAGAAAGCAAGCCGGATGAAGACTTGCCGGATGAAGATTTGGCCTGCTGGCCCGCTGGCAATGATGTTTGCCTTGTGGTTTGTGATGGTTCCCACCCCCGCCTGGGCGGAGGTGATGGACAAGGAGCCGGGGCTGGGCCAGGTATGGTTTTGGGGTTTGGCCGGGGTGTTGGCCATTTTTCTGGCGGGAAGAATCCGCTGGTGGCTGGCCTGGCCCGCGGCCCTGCTGCCCGCCCTGTTTTTTATCGGCCTGATTCAGGAAATGGGCAACCCTCTCATCGGGCCGTCCATGTGGCGGGAATCCGGGCAATTGTACGGATCAGGCTGGGTCTACTGGATTTCGGTTTATATGGCGGCGGCCATGGCCATTGTCACTCTGCTGGGGGTGGGGGTTTCCAGGCCGTTGTCCCGCTCCGCCAAAAAAAGCCTGAAGGCCAAAACCTCCAAGGAAGCTCCAGCCTTTAAAAAGGGAAGCGCCGGGAAAAAGAAGGGAAACCCCCGCCGCAACAAAAAGAAGGGGCGGTAACGGGGTTTTAAAACGAAAGGGGGATTTCCCCCTTCAGGGGTAAGGGGTAAAAACCGCCCGTGCCAGGAGCCGCCGGGGGAATTCAATGGAAATTCTCCTTGATGTGTGGTACAGATTTCAATGATTTCAAGCGGTCCACGGCGGGTTCTTTTTTTTCCAAACGGAAATTATACCCATGCTCCTGTCCACATTTTGTTCTCCTCTGGGGGAGACCCGGCCCCTGGTTCCTTCCCCCCGCCCATTGGGTAAACCCCGACCTTCATCCGTATTCATTTTGTTGCTGGCCGTGTGGCTTGGGGCAGGATTGGCGGGGTGCAAACGCATCCCCTTCCGCCAGTTCCCGGAGGGCACCTTTGCCGACCCGGCCCTGCGGGAATGTTTGTTTGCCCAACCGGCAGAATTCGTCCATCAGGTGGTTCGGCTGGAATGCCCGGATAAGAACATCACCGATTTGACCGGGCTGGCCAAACTGACCGAGTTGGAAGAACTGGTTGTGCCCCGCAACCGGATCAAGTATCTGTCCCCGCTGGCGGGGCTGGCCAAACTGACCACCCTGGATGCGGAAGGCAATCCATTGGGGGACCTTTCTCTGTTGGCCAAATGGCCCCAGTTGAAGAGGTTGAACATCAGCCGCACTGCTGTGGCGGGTTTCACCCCCCTGGCATCCCTGCCCAACCTGAAAAGTCTGGAGGCGGAATCCGCCGGATTGAAGGAACTGTCCCCCCTGGCGGGGCTGTCTCATTTGGCGGAGTTGAATCTGCGCGGCAACCGCATAGAATCCATTGCTCCCCTCACCAACCTGAACGGGCTGAAAAAACTGATTCTGGCCGATAACGCGGTCTCTGACAGTGAGCCGTTGAAGGAGATGAAACAGCTTACCCTGTTAAACCTGGACCGCAACCGGCTGACCACCCTGGCCCCGGTGGGGGGGCTGCCCCTTTTGACCGAATTGACCGCCACCCATAACCAGATTCATGAAATTCCGGCCATGAAAGGGTTGATCCAACTGGTCCGCCTGAACCTGGAAAACAACAACATCCAGAAAATAAAGGGTTTGACCGGGCTTCCCGCCCTGGCCGAACTGCGTCTGACCGATAACCCCATCCGGGATTACGCGGTGTTAAAAACCCTGCCCAAAACCGCCATCTTGTTTCTGGGGGGGGAGGGGGGGGCACCCTCCGGCACCACCCTGGCCGAAATGGCTGCCCTTACCACCCTTCAGGTAAAAAATGTTTCCAACCGCGATGTGGGCCGCATTGGCCGGGTGGGCCGCCTGAAAACCCTGGCGTTGGTGGACTCCCCCGGTTTAAGTGATCTTTCGCCCCTTTCCGGTCTGGCAAATCTGGGGGAGTTCAAACTGACAAACGCTCCCAAGGCCCGCAAGCTGGCCCTGCTGGCCGAACTGCACCTGTGGCGGGTGGAGGTGCGGGGGGCCACATCCATTGAATGCTGGGAGCTTGAAGCGTGGGACAGGCGGGTGGATAACGGCAGCGGCCCCAAAGAAGGGACCGTGCGTTGGGAGGTCTGCCGGTAACCCCCTGTCCGCAAGCCTTTTATACTACGGCTTCCCCTTTATCAATCTGAGGCCTCTGCACAATTCGTTTTTTCCCATCCCCCTGCCCCCTTCCCAAAGGGAAGGGGGTTGATAGGATTGGGGGCCTGCGGCCCCAAAAGAAAGGCGTTGAAGCCCGCCCTAAGCCGCCGCAAGGCGGTTGGCGGTGCTGTAAACGCTGGACAGGAACCCCAATCCCCCGCGGTTTTATCAAAACGGGAGCTTTTGGCAGTTATGCAGAGGTCTCAATCTGTGATGTCCAGGCCGGGGGAACCTCCGGCAAAGCCGGTCAGGTCACCTTTTCCGCCAGACTTTCCGCCAGACTTTCGGCCACCCGGCGGGGGATTTCATCCGAATACCAATACTGGCGGTGAACATCGGGGAATCCCTTGCCCAGAGTGACCGGAATATCCTCCACCGCCTGGTCCCGGCTGATATACATAAAGGAAAGGGGGTAGGAAAACGCGTCCCGCTCATCCCAAAAATTCAGCCAGCGGCTTGTGACCGCCCCCCGGCGGATGCCGATGGTCTCCTCGTCAATTTTGCCGTCAAACCGGCCGTCCCCCCGGATGATCCGCATCAATTCTTCCGAACGCACAATCAGGGGGGCCAGGGGGCTGCCCATGGTGATCAGCCGCCGCACCGCCAGCCGCCCGGACCCGGCCAGGTCCTGCAATTGCCCCAACACCTCCAGGTCCTGTGGTTCAGTCAGAAAATGCTGGCGGCCCGGCCCGAACAGAATAAACAACACATCGTGGGCAATCAGGGTTCCGGCGCTGTGGGCGATGATGGTCAGCATGTACTGATCCCCGTCATCCTTTAAAAAGGGGAGGTTGTTCAACAGGGTGGACAACACGTTTTTCCGCACCTGCTTTTTTCCGTCCTCCGATATGTAGTACACCACATCGTTAAACCCCAGGACCAGGTAATTTCGGATGGACCGCTGCACATCCAGCCAGCCCCGCCACGAAAGCTTTTTGCGGCGAACCGGCCGTTCATCCATCTTCCGGAACAACCACCGTTCCATTTCAGAAAGAATCCGGTCCTCCGTGGGGCTGGCCTGCTCTTCAAACCCCCATTCCACATCCACCCGGTGAAATTCCATGGGGCAGTCCAGGTTCTTCAGGTTTTTGGACAGCAACTGGTGAAACCCGTCGTATTTCTTTTTGTGCAGGCCGGGGTAAGGGGCGGGGGTGATGCCGTGGATATACAGGATGATTTCTCTCACAGGATTTTTCCGTGAAGATGATGCGGAGGGGCGGGCTGGCCGGGGGTGCGGACCCCGGGATGGCCCCGCCCCTGGGATGGTCCGCCCCCGGGATTGTTTTTCCCTTGGGTTTATATTCCCCCAAAGGGTTGAAAAGTTGAAGCGGTTTTATAAAAAGAAAGGCGGCCTCCCCGCCCCCCGATTTACCTTATCCGGCCAAGGGATTCGGAAATCATGCAATTGCACTGCATAATTGACGTATTTTCTCTTTTTCATCTGTTTCCTTTCTGTCTGGCAATCACCCCCGGTACGGGCCTTGCGGCCCGTCTTGGCCGGGCTTGCGCCGCCTTTCTTTTTGGGGCGCTGTCCAGCGGCTTAGCACCGGCACGCGGCCCAAAGGCCGCTTTTGGCCGGGCTTGCGCCGCCTTTCTTTTTGGGTTCCCTTGACCCTGTATACGCCTTCTTCAAAACCCGTAAATGGGGGGTGCGGGGGGGCACGCTCCCCCGCGGGCTTTTTGGCTATTGGCCGGGCTTGCGCCGCCTTTCTTTTTGGGGCGCTGTCCAGCGGCTTAGCACCGGCACGCGGCCCAAAGGCCGCTTTTGGCCGGGCTTGCGCCGCCTTTCTTTTGCGTCCTGTCCAGCACCAGCACAGCCCTGGGTTGTGTCGCCTGTCGGCTCCAAACGCCGTTGGCTGGCTGGTGCCTTTCTTTTGGGGCCGGTTGCATTTGCTTTCGGAAAGTTTTTAACATGAAGAAAAAAACAACCTTCCAAACGGGGTGCCTGTATGACCAAAGGGGCCGGATACCATGGCAGGATTTTGCGGGTGAACCTGACCACCGGCAAAATATGGACCGAAGAGCCGGGGGATGCGGTGTACCGCCGCTACTTTGGGGGGGGCGGGCTGGCGTTGTACTACCTGTTGCGGGAGCAGCCCGCCGGGGTGGACCCCCTGGGGCCGGAGGCCATGGTGGTCATCACCACCAGCGTCATCGGCGGGGGGCTGCTCAG
>JAOUFO010000383.1 GCA_029858165.1 Deltaproteobacteria bacterium
ATTTTTAAACTCAGGCCATATTAACAGACCATGGGCCTTAAGGCCCAGCCCCACCCACATTCCCCTTCAGCCATCCCCATGAAAATCCGTTCCCCTTATGTTTGGCCGGTGGTTGCATGCCTACTGGCCCTGTTTTTTTACACCGCCGGGTTGGGGTGGCCCCCCCTGCTGGACTGGGATGAAAACATATTCGCCGAGGTATCCCGCAACATGGCGGCCCATGGCGAATACCTGAACATGACCGTGAACGGCCAGCCGTTTGTGGAAAAACCCCCGTTGTTTTTTTGGGAAATGGCGGCTTTTTTCCGGGTGTTCGGCGTCAGCGAATGGACCGCCCGGCTGCCTTCGGCCTTAAACGGGCTGCTGCTGCTGGGGGTGTTGTGGGGGCTGGGCCGCCGCCTGGGCACCCGGATCGGGGCGCCCTCCCTGGGGTTTTTCTGGCCGGTGGTGTACGGGTTTTCGGTGATTCCGTTTTTTTTGTCCCGCAGTGCCTCCATTGATCAGACCTTCACCCTGTTTATCACTCTGGGGGCCTATGGTCTGGTGTTGTATGAGGATTCCTACCGGCGTTTCCGCCAAAACCCCGAACAAGGAAGGGAGTATCCGGTTTGGCTGGGGATGGCGGCCCTGGCCATGGGTTTGGCCGTGTTGACCAAAGGCCCCCTGGGGGGGGTGATTCCCCTGGCGGCCTGGGGCGTCATGCGGCTGGCCGCCGGGGAAGCCCGGTTTCATCCGGGCCATATCCTGGTGCTGGCAATGGGTTCCCTTTCGGTGGTGGCGGCCTGGGTCGGAGCCAATTTTCTGGCCCATGGAGAAGACTTCCTCCTGGGGTTCACCCGGTTTCAGGGACAGTTGTTTTCCGGGCCGCTGGATGGCCATGTGGGGCCGGTGTATTACCATTTCGCCGTGGCGTTGGTGGGGATGTTCCCCTTCAGCCCCTTGTTGCTGCTTTACACCCTTTCCGGCCCGCGCCGGTGGGTGTGGGGGGGGCAGGCCCGGAATCTGGCGGTCCACAGCCTGGGATGGGCCGGGTTTGTGCTGGTGTTGTTCAGCCTGGTGCAAACCAAACTGCCCCACTATTCATCCTCCATGTATGTGCCTTTGTCCCTGCTGGCCGCCCTGGCCCTGGCGGGATTGGCGGAACAAAACCGGGCGCTGCCCCGCTGGATCGGGTGGGTGATGGCCCTCTACGGGTTGCTGCTGGGGGGGGTGTTCATGGCGGCCCCCTATCTGCTGGAAGGGCTGGCCGCCAGAGAGGGGGTGCTGACCGCCCACCCGCCTCAACCCCAATGGTGGGATTTCTGGCCGGGGGCCCTGTTGGCCCTGGGAGTGGCCTGCGGCGGATGGCTGGCGGCAGGGGGCCGGTGGCCAAAAAAGCTGTTGAAAACCGATGGGTCCCCCCATCAGGCGGGTCTGGGGTTGAAAGTGGGGGTTCTGACGGCCGCCCTGGCGGTGGGGGGGTTTGGGGTGGGAGCCTATCGGATACACCTGCCCCGGTTTGCCGAATACAACCAGGGCACGGTGATTTCCATGATGGAGGAAGCCTACCGGAACCAGGGGCGGTTGGCCCTGTACAAAACCCTCTCCTTCGCGGTGATGTTTTACGGAAAACAGAATGTGGAGGTGATCGGCTCTTACAAGTTTACCGGGGATGAAACCCGGTTGGATGAACCGGGGGTGTATGTGATCGCCCCCCAAACCGAGGAGGGAAACCTGTTGAAGGCCCATCCTCGGCTGAAACCGGTCCGCCGGGAAGGGCGCTATGGCCTGTACCGCCAACCCGGAGGTTAACCCCGACCCCACAAGGGAATGAAATTCCCTTGACCCTGCCCAGGCCTTCTTCAATTGGACCCCAAAGGGGGGTGCGGGGGGGCACGCTCCCCCGCATTGCTTTTGCCTTTCTTTTGTGTCCTGTCCAGCACCTCCCGCCGCCTTGCCACCCGTCGGCACAGCCTCCGTGTGGTTGGGGCGGGGTCGGTGCCTTTCTTTTTGGGTCCTGTCCAGCGGCTTCAGCACCGGCGCGGGCCTTGCGGCCCTTTTGGCCGGGCTTCCGCCGCCTTTCTTTTGGGATTTTCATTCAGGATAAATCGCGGAAAGGCCGATGGCGGCCAGCATGGAAATTTCCAGACGGCGCATCACAGCTTCCTCCTCCTGGGTGTTGTGGTCGTATCCGGCCAGATGGGCGCACCCGTGAGCCATCAGCCGCAACACCTCCGTGGGCAGGTCCCACCCGTTTTCGTGCGCCTGGACGGCCGCTTTTTCCAACGAAATGGCCAGGTCCCCCAACACCCCCCCTTCCGGGAGGGTGTTCCCCGGCCCCAGATAAGACCACG
>JAOUFO010000384.1 GCA_029858165.1 Deltaproteobacteria bacterium
AGCGCCGTCTTCCTTGCGGATGGTGTGGCAAAGGGTCACGGCGGATTCATCCTGGGGCTTATGGGAAAGCCTCCCTTGCAACAAATCCGGCAAGGCCCGGGTTAGCAGCTCCCCGGACAGGTCCGCCAGCCGCTGGCCCAGTACCCCCGCGGTGTCATCCGGCAAAATGGCCGCCGGGGCCTCCAGGGCCACCGGCCCGGCGTCCAGTTGCATCACCATCCGTTGCAGGCTGACTCCGGTGGCGGTATCCCCCGCCAGAATGGCCGCCTGGATGGGGCTGGCTCCCCGCCAGCGGGGCAGCAGCGAAAAATGGAGATTGAAGCATCCCAGAGGGGGCACATCCAGCACCCGCCGGGGCAACAGTTTGCCATAGGCGCACACCACCACAAAGTCGGGCCGCCAGCGGGCCAGGGCTTCCAGGGCATCCGGCCCTCCGGATTTCAGGGGGGTCAACACCTCCAGCCCCATATCCAGGGCGGCCTGCTTTACCGGGCAGGGGGTCAGTTTCCGCCGCCGTCCGGCGGGTTTGTCCGGCTGGGTGAACACCCCCGTCACCTGGATTTCGCCGGGGTGGGCCGCCCAGTAGCTTTGCAGGGCCTTCAGGCTGGGGATGGCCAACGCCGGGCTGCCCATAAACACCACTCGTTTCATTCCGGCCTTCCAAAAAATAATCATGGGGAGATATGGAGAAGACTTTTTCTATAGCTATCACACCTTGCAGAGAACATGAACAAGGGCACCCGGCCCGCCCGCCTTTCTTTTTGGGATTCCCCGGTTGTATAATCGGCCCCTTATGACCATTTCCAACCACCCATTGCCGCCCCCCGTTATTGTCTGGCACCAGGACCCGGTCCGGGCGGGACTGGACCCGGCTGTGGTGGCCCAGGGGGTGGAATCCCTGTTGGAAGGGTGCCGTCTGGGGCAACACCCCGGAGCGCAGTTGGCCGTGTGCCGCCCGGAAGGGCTGGTGTTGGAAGCCGCCTGCGGCCATGACACCCAAGGGCGCCCCCTGACCCCGGACACCCTGATGGCCTGGTTTTCGGCGGGCAAGCCGGTGACGGCCCTGGGGGCGGGTTTGTTGCTGGACCGGGGGTTGGTGGACCTGGATGACCCGGTGCGCCGGTTTATCCCGGAATTCGGCGGGGGAAAGGAAGCCTGCACCCTGCGCCATTTGTTGACCCACACCGGGGGGTTTCCTCAGGCGTTGTGGCGGGAGGATGCCCCCTGGGAGGAGATGGTCCGACAGGTCTGCGCGGCCCCGGCCCAATATCCTCCCGGAACAAAAGCGGCCTACCACCCGGCTGCCGGTTGGGTTATCCTGGCCGAACTGATACAACGGGTGGACGGCAGGCCGGTGGACCGTTTTGTACGGGAGGAATTGCTGACCCCCCTGGCCATGGACCACACGTTTATGGCCATCCCCCCTGATCTGGCCGCCCAGTGGGCTACCCAGTGGGCTACCCAGTGGGCCTCTCAAGGGGCCTCTCAAGGGGCCGGGCAAATCAGCGGCCAAGAGGACAGCCGCCAAAAAACCAGCGGCAGCGAAGCCAGCGGCAGTGGAACCGGTAGGGAAACCAGCGGCAAAGCAACCGCCGGAATGGTTCTTTCGGGTGTGGTGCCGGGGAAATCCCCCAAGCCCGCCCCCCTTTCCGCCCGCCAAACGGCTTTGCTGGATTCCCCCGAAGCCTTGGTCCGGGTAAACCCCTGGTCCGGGTTGCGGGGACCGGCCCGGGACCTGGCCCGGTTTTATCAGATGATCCTGAACCGGGGGCGGACGGAAGGGGGGGCGGCGGCATCCGGCCGGGCCTTGGTGGACCCCCGCACCGTGGAGTTGTTTACCGCCTGCCACCGGTGGGGAATGGCCGACCTGACCCTGGGGGGTGCGCCCGCGGCCTGGGGGCTGGGGTTTGCCCTTTACGGGCTGGCTGATTTTCCCCGGGAGGCTTCCCGGCGGGTGGCGGGCCATGGGGGGATGGTTTCCTCGGTGGGATTGGCGGACGCCGAAGCAGGGCTGGCGGTGGCGGTTATCACCAACGGTTTGTTGGACCCGTCGGCCAATGCCAAACGGCTGCGGGGTGCGGCAGGGGCAGTGTACCGCGGTCTGCTGAAGAATCATCCCCCCGGACCCCGCTGACTTTTGGGGGAATGCGGGTTTACAAATCAACCATCAGGCAGGGTTCATGGCGAAAATTCAAGCGGGGGCGGGGTTTTCAATCAACCCGGACACCTTGAAGGCAGGTCGGGAGGCGGCACGGGAGGCTTTGAAACAGGCAGGGCTGGATGAGGCGGAGTGGGTGTTGTGTTTTTTTTCCCCCCACCACATGGCCAA
>JAOUFO010000385.1 GCA_029858165.1 Deltaproteobacteria bacterium
ATAATCGTTCTTATCACATGGGGCCGCCTTATGGAATGAAGAATGTTGGGAAAACCCACTTTTGCCAACCCCCAGGAAGTGAAACCAAAGAAACCAGGAAACGCCGCCCAATAGGCGTCCCGGGGGGCAGCCCCATCAGGGGAAAGTGAGGAGACCAGGGCGTTTAACCCCGGCCTCCCTGTTTTGGTGAGTCGGTGGAGGGGTGAAATGGAAAGGCGTTATTTTCCGGGATCATCCTTTAAAAAAGCTGGCTTGAAAAATGCCGCCGCCGCGGGGATCAACAACAACGTGGCCAACGAACTGATCATCATGGTCTGACAAATCAGCCATCCTATTTGCTGCATGGGCACAAAGATGGAAAATATCAGAGCCAAAAAGCCCAGAGACACCGTGGCCGCGTTGGAAAAAATAGCCTTGCCGCTGGAAGCCATGGTTTTTACAAAGGCCGTTTCAAAATCGGCACTTTTTTCCCGTTCCATTTGCAGGCGGCTGAGGTAATGGATGGCGAAATCCACCCCGATGCCGATGACAATGCTGGAGATAATGGCGGTTCCCACATTGAGAGGAATCCCCAAAAAGCCCATGACGCCAAAGTTGAACACCACCGTAAAGACCAGGGGAATCATCCCCAGCAACCCTTTGGCCATGCTTCTAAACTGCAACAGCAGCAACACAAAAATCATCACCATGGAAAGAGAAAAGCTGGCCGTCTGACCCCAGACGACCTCCTCATTGGTGGCCACGGTCATTTCCGCCCCGCCGGCCAGACGCACCTCCAGGTTGGCGGGAAAGTTCCTGGCCGCGTAGTTTAAGGCTTCCCTCATGATGGCCTGGATTTCAGTGGAATTGTTGGTGGACATCATGATGTTCACCCGGGCATGGGTGTAATAGGTATCCACATAGTCAGAAAGGGCATCCCCGCCGCTGTTTTCGTACAGCAAAATGTATTGGGAGGTGAGGTCCCGTCCTGAAACCTGCCGCCGTCGGCTGCCTTGGCCGCTCCATTCGGTCCGGCCAGGCAGCCGGTCGTAAGCCTTGTTTTCGTTGTGCATCACATAATTCATCCGGCGCACCAGGTCCGCCAGGGAATCGGTGTGGCGCACATGGGGAACAGTCATCATGTGTTTTTGAAGGCCATCCAAGGCCGCCAACGCCTCCGGCTCCTTAAAGGTATCCTGACTGCCGTCGCGGCTGGCCACCAACACGCTGATGGAGTTGCTGCCGGCCAGATATTTATCCAACGCCTGGGTGGAGGTGACAAAAGGCAGGTCATCGGGAAAATAATGGGTAAAATCATTTTCCACCTTCACCCGGCTCATCCCCACCAGTGCCACACCCAAAAACAGCAGACTGGCCCCCAAAACCAGACGATGGCGCCGCAGAGAAAACAGCGCCAGCCGCTCCAAACCCAAGGATATCCTTCCCAGAGGGGGAGGAGGCGGTTTTTTTGCGGGGGCCGCCCCATCTTTTTTTGCCCCCAAAGCCAAAATTGCGGGGATAAAAGTAAGGGAGAAGATCAAGGCCGCCATCACCCCAAAGGCCACCACCAGCCCGAATATCTTGATATTGTGGATATCGGTGTAGGCCAGGGATAAAAACCCCGCGGCGGTGGTCAGGCTGGTCATCACCACCGGCAAAGCCAGATGGCGCATGGTCAGCCGGGCGGATTCCACCCGGCTGACCAGCCGGGCCTGATTGTCCTTGAATTCCGAAAGGATATGGATGCCATCGGCCACCCCGATGGTGATCAGAAACACCGGCATGGCGGTGGTGATGTTGTTTAGCGGAATCCCCAACAGGGCCTGAACCCCCAGTGTCCAGATGATGGAGGTGATCACCACCAGCAAAGGAAGCACCACCCCTTTGAAGGTCCTGAAAGTGGCATACAGCAACACCACCACCATCAAAAACACAACCGGGAAAAACACTTCGTTGTCTTTTTTCATCACCTGGATGCTGGTGGCGGCCCCCACCGGAATCCCTGCCACATAAACCTCCTCCTCACCGGGAATCCCGGAGATCACCCGGTTCATGGCGGTGTACAGGTCGTAGGTCATTTCGGATTTTTCAATAGGAATATAGGTTTCCACCACCATCATGGTGGATTTCTCATCCTTGGAAATCAGCCGGTTTTCAAACAGGTCGTTGCCCTGAATCTCCCGGCGCAGTTGATCCATGGCCGCCGGGGTTTGGGGCGCCTTTTCGTAAGTATCCCGAATATCCAACTGGTCGTTTTTGGGCAAAATGTTTTCTGCCGTGGCCAGGCTGGTCACTTTTTTCACCGGCTGCATCCGATACAGAATCTCCCGGGCCGCCTCGGTAAAAGCA
>JAOUFO010000050.1 GCA_029858165.1 Deltaproteobacteria bacterium
GTCTGGGCCGGGGCCACGGTGATGGAATCCCCGGTGTGGACCCCCATGGGGTCCAGATTCTCAATGGAGCAGATGATGACCACATTGTCCTTGGTGTCCCGCATCACCTCCATTTCGTATTCCTTCCACCCCAGCACCGATTCCTCTATCAGCACCTGATGCACCGGGGAGGAGACCAGCCCCAGTTGAACGATTTCCACCAGTTCCCGCTCGGTGCGGGCCACCCCTCCGCCGGTGCCCCCCAGGGTGAAGGAAGGCCGGATGATGACCGGCAGGCCGTTTTCCCCGGCAAAATCCAAAGCGTCCTGCACGGACACGGCGATGATGCTGCCGGGGGTTTTGATTCCCAGTTTGGTCATGGCGGCCCGGAACAGCTCCCGGTCCTCCGCCTTTTGAATGGCCTCCACATTGGCCCCGATCAGCCGCACGCCGAATTCTTCCAACACCCCCATGCGGTGCAGGGCCAGGGCGTTGTTCAAGGCGGTCTGCCCCCCCATGGTGGGCAGCAGGGCATCCGGCCTTTCCTGTTCTATCACCCGCCGCAACACCTCCGGGGTGATCGGCTCAATGTAGGTGGCGTCCACCAGGTCCGGGTCCGTCATGATGGTGGCCGGGTTGGAATTGACCAGCACCACCCGGTACCCTTCCTCCTTCAATGCCCGGCAGGCCTGGGTGCCGCTGTAATCAAATTCGCAGGCCTGGCCGATCACGATGGGGCCGGAACCGATAATCAAAATGGTGTGGATATCCGTTCGTTTGGGCATGGGGCGGTTCTGGCCGTTTACCGGGGAAAAATGTGCGTAAGGGCGGATGGGAGCCGAAGGCTGCCAGAGATGTTCAAATGTTCTTTTCAATCTAGCGGAAAGGGGGGCGGGTCGTCATGTAAAAAAAATGGTGGGGAAGGAGATTCCATGCCCCTGGGGGTTGGAAAAACCCGAGGGTTCTTTTTTGATTGAAGCCAAAGCCCATATGAACGCACAATGAAGTTGACGCCTCTGGCAAATATACCCTAAATAAGAAGTTGCGAAAGCACACCGAACTTTCCTGATTTTCCCAGTACACCATTTCAGCGAATAAATTCAATGAGCCAGGTTTCCACAAGGCCGAACGGACTTCCGGATTACGACTCGCCCCCGCTGACTGAAGTGGTGATGGGGGTGCAGTTTTCCCCTCTTCAAAACTTAAAAACCACGCACTTCCACCCTTTTTGGGAAATGTTCAAATCCGAATATCCGGATGTGGAGGAACACCCTCCCCTGGGGCCTTCATTTGAAACATTCGGAGGGGTGAATCCATCTATTGCGCCCAATATCAGGATAGATTTTCAGCAAACCCCCGCGTTGCCAAGGGTCTGGTTTGTATCTGAAGATAAAATAAATGTGCTGCAATTTCAAAAGGACCGATTGGTCCACAATTGGAGAAAAAACCAACTGCCCTACCCCCGATACGAAAAAATAAAAGAACTTTTTTCAAGGGAATTGAACCGGGCCGGTGAGTTTGCCGACACGGAAAATCTGGGGGGGTTAAAAATAAACCAGTGCGAACTGTCTTACGTCAATACGATCCAAAGCGAAGACCATGAAGATTTTCTTAAGAATATCCACGGC
Organism: Deltaproteobacteria bacterium; assembly: GCA_029858165.1. GTDB lineage: Bacteria > SAR324 > SAR324 > SAR324 > JACQKK01 > JAOUFO01. Next base: position 1,608 of record JAOUFO010000050.1, read on the forward strand.
AAAATCGGAAACGTGTTCAATTTCCTGAATGTATCTTCCGACACAAATCAGGAGATTGAACCTGAAACGGCTCAATTTCAATTTACCTATTCGTTAAAACAGGGAGATCGGTTCATCGGTCGCTTATACACTTATGTTCACCCGGTCGTGACTTCGGAAGGAAATGAGGCGCTGTCTTTGGTGCTTAGTGTAAAAGGTTCTCCTGAAGGGGAGCACATTGCGGATGCCCTGGTTTTTTTTGATTTCGCCAGAACAGTTATTGTCAAACACTTTGCGGATATAACCACCGAAAAATTCCAAAAAAGCTGGAGGAGAATCCAATGACCATGTTCCAGGGAACCAATGTCGGCCCCGATTTTGCTTCATCCATTCTGCTTGGTTTACCAGGCGGTTTTCATCCGCCAATCAACCCGTCAAACACACTCAGCAGACCGGTTGAAAATCAGGAATATATTCTACCCCAAAAATTACGGGAAAAAATAAATATCATCCTTGGATTGAAAGAAAACTGGGATGGCCATATGGGCAAACCCATCCACCCCGAATCCATCCTTTTCGGCTTAAGGTTGATGATGACGGTGCAATCGGGAATAAGTCCTGTCATGCCTCAGATTGTCCCAGCGTCTTATGGGGGAGTTCAAATTGAATGGCATTCCAAAAAAGGAGACCTTGAGGTGGAAATCATCAAACCTTTTGATTTTGAGGTTTTTTATGAAAACGCTGAAACAAATGAATTCATTGAATTGGAGGGAAAAAACGATTTTACCAAAATAAAGGAACTCTTGGCGCGGTTATAACCAGAAAAATACAGACATCCCGTAAAAATAAATTTCAGCAAGGGGTAAACCGTGGAACCCTATGACGACCCTTCCCTAGCGGATTCTTGTGGCCTGATAAGGCATATTCACCCAATTTTTATTATAGATGATTCACAATCCCCCACAGGAAAGAGGTTATCCTCAATGGCCTTTAAATCCTCTTCCACTCCCTACTGGGGGATGTCGGTTGATATTGAGTGCCTGATGTTGGCGGATGGCGTGAATCCCAAAAAGAGGGTTCCGGCAGGTTCCGGTGCCGTGAGATTAAACACCGGTGAAGTAAGAGGCCTTGGATTGCTCGTAGGAAAAAATCCAACTCAGACCAACAAGTACCATGGGGAGGTTTGGTGGAAAAATAAAAATTTCCCGAAAAACATCAAAAAGACACTCCGTGATTTGGGGGTAAAAGACATTCTGGTCCGAATTGAAGGGCTGTGATAAGGTGTTAAGCCACCCTGCTGTTTACCCACACACTGAAAACCCGCCGTTCATTTTTCCCCGTTCAGCCTCCCACAAGCGGTTCCTTTGTGAAAAAAGAAGCGTATATCCAGCCGGTTTCAGGCGGGCAAATCCATTTGGCAATCTCTGTTTATCTTCCCCCGCAGCGGGCGCAGATACCGAAAATGCGCAGGCTGTGGTGGGTTTCCTCAAATCCGTGGCGGGCGGTGGCCTTGTGTTGGGCGGATTCCAGGGATTCATCATGGAATTCGGTGATCTGGCCGCACCCTGTGCAAATCAGGTGATCGTGGTGTTGCCCCGGAGTGACCTGTTCGTAATAGGATTGCGGGGTGCCGAAATCCAGCTTTTCCACCAACTGGCATTCTTTCATCAGTTCCAGGGTGCGGTACACCGTGGCCCGGCTGGCCCGGTGGTCCCCTTTTTGTAGGCGGGCCACCAGTTCTTCGGCTTCAAAATGGCCTGGGTTGGTGAAAATGGCATTGATGACCGCCTCCCGCTGGCGGGTCAGTTTCAGCCGTTTGCTTTCCAGAAAGCGGACGAACAGCAGCCGTTCCTCCCGGCCCTGGCCGGTGGTCCTGTGCTGGCCGCTGACAGTGCCGCCGGGTTGTTTGCCTTTGGTTGTGGGCGAGGGCATGGGGGGAGGCGGTTGAATGGGGATTGTAACCGGGTGGACCCGGCGGGGTTCCGGATCCGGGGTTTAAAAAACCGGGATGTTGTCTTTGAAACGGATGGCCTGGAAGGCGGTTTTCTTTTTTATTGGGGGCCGCCTATGGTAGGGATGATAGCAGAACATCCATGGAGAGCCAACCGCACCCCACAATGGCAAACCAGGGTGCGGGGCCGTTGGCCGCCTGTCCTTGATCACACACCACCCATTCTTCTTAAATGGCCTATGGAACCATACGACCGGATGGAAGCGTTGTTCGGGGGGCCGGCCTGGGCCAAAGCCCAGGTGACTTTCGTCATTCTGGTGGTGTTGTTCGCCACCCATCATTTGTTGCGGTATTACACCGGGCGGCTGGTGACGGGGCTGACCATGCGGCAAAAATACCGGCAGGTTTCCCGCACCACCAACATCCTTCTGGCGATTTTGCTCATCATGGCGGTGTGGGTTCAGGAGCTTAAAACCATCAGCCTGTTGCTGACCGGTTTGCTGGCCGCCTTTATGGTAACCAACAAAGAGCTGATTTTGGGGCTGGCCGGCCGGGTGGGGCTGGCGGTGACCAACCAATACAGCCTGGGGGACCGCATCCAGGTCAACGGGGTCACCGGGGATGTGGTCAATATCGGTTTGCTGTACACCTGGATGCTGGAGGTGGGAGGCGCCCGCGGCGAAAACCAGTCCACCGGCAAGGTGGTTTCCTTTCCCCATATTTGGCTGTTGCAGACCTCGGTGGTCAATTTTACCCACAGCCACCAATATGTGTGGGATGAGATTGAATTCGTTTTTCCCATTTACTCAAACCGCCGGGAGATGATCGCCCTGATCACCAGTCTGGCGGGGGGGTATTTGAAAGAGGATATCCTGAAAGCGGCGGTGGATATGCCCCATTTGATGAACGATTACGCCGCCAAACTTCCCCCCCCCACACCGGTGTGTTATGCCCACCTGGAGCGGCAGATTGCCGGTCTGAAGCGGATGGTGATCACGCTGCGGTTCGCGGTGGCGGCCCGGGCCCGCCGTCAGGTCCACAGTGGATTGCTGCTTCACATTTTGGATGAACTGGAAAACAATGGAATTTACCTGTTGACCGATACGGTCCTTCCGGATGATCAGGAGCAAAAAAAAACGGGAAGGAAAAAAACCAAAAAGCAAATCCAGAGACCGATAGCCGATCAAAATCCTTATAACCTTCATCAAACGGTCGTTCCGAACAAACCTAAAAGGAAACCCCCTCGCCGATCAAAACCCAAAAACAACATCCCCTAAGAAAAACAACATGATGGAACTATTGAATGAAGGAATGGCTTTGGATGCCCCGCTGATAGAAAAAGCGGTGTGGACCGCCATTGTTTTGTTTCTGTTGACCCTGGCATCCCGGTTGGTGCGGCAATCCTTGTTGCGGCTGGTGAGTGACCCGGTGGTGCGCCAGCGGTATTGGAGCCTGGCCCGCAACCTGCAATTGTTCGTTGCCCTGGCCCTGTTGGTGGGGGTTTGGGTTCAGGAGTTGAAAACGGTCAGCCTGCTGCTTACCGGGTTAATGGCCGCCTTTCTGGTGGCCAACCGGGAATTGATTCTGGGGCTGGTTGGCCGGGTGACTCTTTCGGTAACGGACCAATACAAAATCGGGGACCGGGTGGCCATCAACGGGGTCAGCGGGGATGTGATCAACATCGGCCTGTTGTTCACCTGGATGATGGAGGTTGCGGGCGCCAAAGGGGAACTGCAATCCACCGGAACCATTGTGTGGATTCCACACAACTGGCTGCTGCAACACGCTTTGGTGAACCTTACCCATTTAAGCCCCTATGTGTGGGATGAAATCCAACTGACGTTCTCCATCCACGAAGACCCGGAAAAGGTGATGGCCCTGGCCACCCAAACCACCACTGAATTGCTGGCGGAGGAAACCGCCCTGGCCGATGCGGCCCAGCACCACATCCAGCGAAGCTACGCGGCCAAAATGCCCCCTTCCACCCCGGTCAGCTATTGCCATGTGGACCGCCACACGGATGGATTGCAGTTTTGGGTGTTGACCCTGCGGTTTCTGGTGCCCACCCGCCAGCGCCGTCAGATTCACAGTCTGGTGACGATTCAAGTGGTTCAGGCCCTGAAAGAGGCCCAGGTCCCGCTGCTGGCCAAGCCCCAGCGATCCTCCTCTTGACCCATCCCCCGCCGGATGTAAGAATTTAGAAAACGATGGGTGCGGACCGCCACCGCTTTCAGGATCCTTTTCCGTCCCAATCCCCTTTCACATAAGCCAATGCCATGACTGAAGAAACCCAAAACCCACAGAAGTCCGAAGGTTCCCCATCCTCCGCCGCCAACCCGCCCCCCGGGGGGGAAGTGTTCGCTTTTCAGGCGGAAATGCGCCAACTGCTGTCCATCATCATCCATTCCCTGTATTCGGAACGGGAGGTGTTTTTGCGGGAGCTGATCTCCAACGCTTCAGACGCCATCAACAAACTGAAGTTCACCCTGCTGACCAATCAGGCGGTGCGGGATAAAGACGCCCCTCTGGAAATCACCCTGGAGGTGGACCCCGAAGGCAAAACCATCACCATTTCGGATACCGGGGTGGGGATGACCAAGGATGAATTGATTGCCAATCTGGGCACCATCGCCAAATCCGGCACCCTGGATTTTGTAAAGCGGCTGGCGGAATCCGGCCAGGAAAGCCGTCAGGAGCTTATCGGCCAGTTTGGGGTGGGGTTTTACGCGGTGTTTATGGTGGCGGACCGGGTGGTGGTGGATTCCTGTCCGGCGGACCCGGCCCAGCCTGCCTTCAGTTGGACCTCCGACGGCGGGGGCAGTTACTCCCTGGCCCCTTCGCAGCGCACCCGGCGGGGCACCTCCATCCGGGTGGAACTGCGGGAGGATGCCCTGGAATTCAACCACGGCCACCGGCTGGAAACCATCGTCAAAAAATACTCCAGCTTCATTCCCCACCCGGTGCGGATGGAAGGGCGGCAACTCAACAGCCAGGAGGCCATCTGGGCCAGCCCCAAGGAAGAGGTGAAGGAGGAACAATACAACGAATTCTTCAAATTCATCACCCACGGGTTTGAACCCCCCGCCCACACCCTGCATATTTCCATAGATGCCCCGGTGCAGTACCGGGCGCTGCTGTTTGTGCCCGGCCACCTGGACAACGAGGTACTGTACAGCCGGGAATACACCGGGTTGCACCTGTACGCCAACAAGGTGTTTATCCAGGCGGACAACCGGGAGCTTTTGCCGGTGTACCTGCGGTTTCTGCGGGGGGTGGTGGACAGCGAGGACATCCCCTTGAACGTATCCCGCCAGACAGCCCAGCAGGGGGCGGTGGTGGCCAAAATCCAGACCAGCCTGACCGGCAGGGTGTTGCGGGAGCTGAAATCCCTGGCTGAGGCCGATGGCCCCGCCTACAACAAACTGTGGGCCGAATACGGCCGGGTTATGAAAGAGGGCATTGCCACCGACCTGCCAAACCGGGACAAGCTGATGGAACTGCTGCGGTTCGGAACATCTGCCGCCGGGGATAAAGAACTGATCACCCTGAAGGATTACCTGGGCCGGATGACACCGGACCAAAAGGAGATTTTCTACCTGACCGGACCCGCCCGGGCCGAACTGGAAGCCAACCCCAGCCTGGAATACTTTAAATCCAAAGGACTGGAAGTGCTGTTTTTGTACGACCAGGTGGATGATTTTGTGATGACATCCCTGGGGGAATACGAAGGCAAAAAATTCGCCAGCATAGATCAGGCGGACCTGGATGTGCTGAAGGGGGATGAGGCCGCCAAAAAGCCGCCGGAAAACACCCCGGCCATGGACAGCCTGCTGGCCTATCTGAAGGAAGCCCTGGCCGGACATGTGGCCGATGTGGTGGCCAGCCGCCGTCTGGTGGAAAGCCCCGCCGTGCTGGTGAACCCCGACGGGGTGACCGCCAACATGGAAAAAATGATGCGGCTGATGGACACCCATTACCGACCGGCCCAGAAGGTGCTGGAGATAAACCCGGCCAACCCCCTGGTGGCCGCCATGGCCGCCATGGTCCAGACCGATACAAAGGAACCCCTGCTGAAGGAGCTGGCCCTGCAACTGCTGGAAAACTGTCTGCTGGTGGAAGGGCTGTTGGAAAAACCGGGGGCCATGGTCCACCGGGTTCAAAGCCTGATGACCCAGGCCGCTCAAATGCGGGCCGCCCAGATGGGCGGGGCCAAACCCAAAACGGCGTCCAAAACCGCCCGGGCGGAGACCCCAGACACCCCCGCCAAAACCCCCGCCGAAAAAAAATCGGCCAAACCCGGCAAAAAAGGCTGATTTCCACGCTCCCCTGGGGGTCAACAAACTTTGCGGGGGGGGTGCATCATGCGCCGGGGTGAGGCCTGTGTTTGCCTTTCCTGCCCGCCAGAGCCACCCCCCTCCCCGGTCGCATTCGGGTTCGCATTGACACACCCCCGGTTGTGAAGGGATAATAACGCATCAGGCAGGGGTGCCCCCCGTTGCCCAAAAGTTCATATCCAACCAAAGAGATCATGGCTGACAAATCCCGCAAGTGGCCCCAAAATGTTCCCGGACGCTTTTATGTGGACGAGGAATGCATTGACTGCAATCTGTGCTCCGAAATCGCCCCGGACAACTTTCGGGTGAACGAGGATGAAGGCCACGATTACGTGTGGAAACAACCCGCCACCCCGGAAGAGGAGGAACTGTGCAAGGAGGCCATGGAATCCTGCCCGGTGGAATCCATCGGAGAGGACGGGGATTAACCCCCCGGCCCGGTGCCCCCTAAAACAAAAAGCCCGCCGGTGACTGACCGGCGGGCTTTTTGTTTTGGAGGTGGGGGGGAACCATTTTTTTCGCAAGCCCCCAGGGAGACCCCGGCACCATCCGCTTTTCGTTTGGGGGTCAATACAAATCAAATTTCAGCAGGCGGCATTCCAGGGGGCCGTTGTACAAAATCACCCGTTTGGATGGCCGCAGCCCGATGGACTTGACCGGTTCTCCTGACAGGGTGAACACCCAGCCCTGCAACCCTTTGCAGCGCTGTTTCAGCACATCCCCCAGTTCTTTGTACAGCCCGGGGATATCCGGCTGACGCTCCAGCCGCTCCCCGTAAGGGGGGTTGACCAGCAGCAGCCCGCCGGGGGTTTGCGGGGTAAACTGACGAAAATCCCCCGCCGAAAACCGGATGGCTTCCTCCACCCCGGCGGCTTTGGCGTTGCTTTTGGCCTGCTCCACCTGGACCGGGTCCAGGTCCTGGGCAAACAGTTCCACGCCGATGGGACGGGCCAGACTGCGGGCCTCGGTTTTCAGCCGGGTCCACAGGGCCTCGTTGTATCCCGGCCACCCCTGAAAGCCGAATCCTTCCCGCAACAGCCCCGGCGCCCGGTTGCCCGCAATCATGGCCGCCTCAATGGGCAGGGTTCCGGCGCCGGTCATCAAATCGTAAAAGGGGGTTTCCCCTTTCCAGCCGGTCAGCAGCACCAGCCCGGCGGCCAGATTCTCCTTTAGGGGGGCGGGCCCTTTGGCCTGACGCCATCCCCGCTTGAACAACGGCTGGCCGGAGGAATCCAGGCTTAACACGGCCATTCCCTGATGCAGGTGGGCATGAATCAGAATATCGGGATTCCGGGTATCCACCGAGGGGCGTTTGCCGGTGGCGGCCCTGAACGAATCCGCCACGGCGTCTTTTATCCGCTGAGCCAGAAAATGGGTGTGGGTGAATCCGCTTACTCCCAGGCGCACCTTGACCGCCAGGGTTTGGTCCACGTTCATCACCCGGTCCCAATCCAGCCGGGCGGCCTGACGGTACAGGGCGTTTTCATCCGGGCAGTCAAAACGGGCAAATTCCTTTAACACCCGGGTGGCAGTGCGCAGCCACAGATTGGACCGGTAACAATCCTCCGGGGTGCCCTCAAACCACACCCCGCCATCCACCGGGCGCAATCCCGCCAGCCCCAAACCCTCCATTTCGGCCAGCAACACCGGCTCCAGGCCGCGGGGGGTTTGGGCAAAATAAGGTTCGGGGATTTTGGCCCGGCCTTTACGCAGTTCGGGTTCCTTCATGGGCGGCGGCATTCGGGGATTCAGGA
>JAOUFO010000386.1 GCA_029858165.1 Deltaproteobacteria bacterium
GAAGCCGCTGGACAGGAACCCCAAATAGAAAGGCGGCGCAAGCCCGCCCCAAGCCGCCGCAAGGCGGATGGCGGTGCTGAAGCCGCTGGACAGGAACCCCAAATAGAAAGGCGGCGCAAGCCCGCCCCAAGCCGCCGCAAGGCGGATGGCGGTGCTGAAGCCGCTGGACAGGAACCCCAAATAGAAAGGCGGCGCAAGCCCGCCCAAATAGAAAAAACAGCGGGGGAGCAGCCCCCCCGCGCCCCCTTTTTACGGGTTTTGAAGAAGGCTTAAACAGGGCCAAGGATTGACCGACCCCCAAAAACAGGGCACATAGAATAGGCGGACGCAGCCCGCCCCGCCATCCGACTTTCCCTGTTCCTGACGGCCCGGAGAAGATGACAAGCAAAAAATGGCTGGTGATTTACAACCCCACCGCGGGCCATTTCAGGGCCGCCACCCTGTCGGCCATTATGCGGGGTTTGGAGGCGGAGGGGATTGAACCCGAGGCGCGGCCCACCACCCATGCCGGTCATGCCCGTGAAATCGCCGCCGAAATCCCGCCGGGGCCGGTGGTGGCGGTGTACGGGGGGGACGGCAGCCTGAACGAGGCGGCCAACGGCCTGGCCGGCAGAGGGATTCCCCTGGCTTTTTTGCCGGGGGGCACTGCCAATGTGATGGCTGATGAACTGGGGTTGCCCCACAACCCGGTAAAGGCGGCCCGCCTGTTGGCGCGGGGGCGGGTGCGGGATATCCGGCCGGGGGGGGGGAGGATGGGGGATGGATTGGATGGCGCGGCTGAAGGGGAACGGCTGTTTTTGCTGATGGCCGGATTCGGGATGGATGCCCAGGCGGTGTACCGGGTATCCCCCAGAGGGAAAAAATGGTTCGGCAAGGGGGCCTATGTGTACAGCGGTCTGAAAAGTCTGTTGGGGCGGCAAACCCCGCTTATGGTGGAAACCGGCCTCCGGCCTGACATATCGGAAACCAGCCTCCCGCCGGGGGAAACACCGGAAACCCCGGAAACCACCGGCCCGCACCACCCTCCGGCAGGCTGGGTGGTGGCGGCCCGGTCCGCCCATTACGGGGGGCCGTTCAGGATACACCCCAGAGCGGGGTTGCTGGCCCCCCGGCTGGGGCTGGTGGCGGTTTCTCATGGCAGGCAACTGTTGTTTCTGGCCCGCAATCTGGTTTTGGGGTGGCACCGTTCCGGCAAAGGGGTGCGCCTGGAAGACCAGGAGACCCTGCGGGTGACCAGCCCAAACGGCACCCCGGCGGCAGTGCAGGTGGATGGAGAGTATCTGGCCCACGGAACGGTTTTCACCGTGGGGTTATCCTCTCGCACCCTGCCTTTTCTTTTTCCGCCTGAAAAAACATAACTCCGGGTTTGCAACACTTTATCAAAACCCGGTTGGCTTAACAGGGGGTGGAAATGCATCAAATCAGACGGAAAACCCATCCATGATGAAGGAATCCGATTATAAGAGGGCTTACCAAAGCCAGTCTGTCCGCATCGCCCGCATTGTTTTGTTGCTGCTGGCGGTGGGGACCATCGGCACCCTGGGGTATCACTACCTGATGGGGTGGACCTTCAACGAATCCCTGTATATGACGGTCATCACCCTGACCACCGTGGGGTTTTCCGAAGTGCGGGAATTGGGGGAGGAAGGACGGTTGTTTACCATCGGGTTGGTGCTGACCGGGGTGGGGATTGTGGCCTACAGCATCACCAATCTGGCGGCCATGGTGATGGAAACAGAATTCAGTCAGGTCCTATGGAGGCGGCGGATGGAAAAGAAAATCAAAGGGATGAAAAACCATTTTGTGGTGTGCGGCCATGGCCGGACCGGCAGGGCGGTGTGTGAATCCCTGGCCCGGGCCAAAGAGCCGTATGTGGTGATAGAATCCAGGGGGGAATCCCTGGGAGAATTGACCGCCCGCGGAATGCTGGTGGTGGATGGAGACGCCACCCAGGATGAAAGCCTGGAACGGGCCGGAATCGGCCATGCCAAGGCGCTGATCGCCGCTCTGGGCAATGACGCCGAAAACGTGTACCTCACCATGTCGGCGCGACAACTAAACCCCCGGCTTAAAATCGCCTCCTGGGCATCCTCTCAGGAAGCGGAAACCAAAATTTACCGTGCCGGGGCCGATTATGTGGTCTCCCCTTATCTGTTGGGGGGCAACCGGCTGGTGCAGCACCTGATCACCCCCCATGCCCTCGCTTTTCTGGACCGGGCCATCCGGGGGGAGGATGCAAACATCATCCTCCAGGAGGTGCATATCCCCGTGGCCTCCCCCTTTATCGGAAATTCTCTCAACGGGCTGGGGA
>JAOUFO010000387.1 GCA_029858165.1 Deltaproteobacteria bacterium
CGGGGTGGGCGCAGCGTTTTTTTTCGCTGGTTCGGGTTTTGGCTGTTTGGTGGCGGGGGTTTTGTCAGGGGGGGGCATCACCACCATCCGCACCATAAACGCGGGTTGAGTGCCGTCCCCCCCTCCCTGGCCCAGCCAGGCGGACCCGGAAAGAAACAAAAGGTGGACCGCCAAAGAACCGGCCAGCACCCGGCGAAACAGCCTGCCGCTAAGGATGGCCGCGGCGGATTGCAGGGAAGCCTGACGAAAAGAGGTCCTGGGAGGCAAAGGGGATTGGGCCATGGCGGTTTAATGTCCCTCCGGCTCCACCATCAGCCCCACATTGCTGACACCCAGTTTGTTCAAATGGGCCATCACCCGCACCACCGCCCCGTAGCGCACCATTTTATCTGCCCGGACAAACGCGGCCTGGTTGGGGTAGTCTCCCTTCCACCGCAAAATGGCCGCCTCAAATTTGTAGCGGGCATCCCGGCTGGTCATGTGGCCCAGTTTTTTATCGTTTACAGCCATTTCCCCCCCCTGGCTGATGGTGATGATGAGGGTTTGCTGGGGGTCCGCCCCTTGAGACAGATCGGCCTTGGGCAGCCTTACTTCAAGGGTGGGCACAATCAGGGGGGCGGTGATCATAAAGATCACCAGCAGCACCAGCAACACGTCCACCAGGGGGACAATGTTGATTTCGCTCATGGGTTCGGTTGAGGTCCAATCATCTTTGGGCAGACCCGCCATGGTTTAAAAGTTCCGGTCCATGTGGTTGATAATATCCAGAGCAAAGTTTTTCATCTGGGCGCTTGTTTCCCGCAGATTGTTGCGAAAGATATTGTAGGCCACCAGGGCCGGCACCGCGGTAATCAACCCCGCGGCGGTGGCCACCAGTGCCTGGGATATTCCCGGAGCCACCACGGTCAGGCTGGTCACCCCGCTGGATCCGATTTGCTGAAAGGCGTCTATCACCCCCAGCACCGTGCCGGTAAGCCCCACAAAAGGGGCGGATGAGGAGATAATGGCCAGAATGCTCAGCCGTTTTTCCATGCGGTTCATCTGCTGGTTGTAGGCCCGTTCCAACGCCCGGTTGATTCTATCCAGCATTCTGTTCTGCCCTTCCCCCTCGGCCGGAATCCGGCCGCCGCCCATTCCCCGCAGACGGGCCTCTTTTTGGGCCTGGGCCTTGGATAGCTCCAATTCCTGATGGCCGGCCTCCATCAGTTTGGCCAAGGCGGAAAACAGGGATTTGCGGGCCGCCAGCAGGGCCTCTTCCACCGGACGGTCCCGGTAAGCAACCCCAAAGGTTTGTTCATCCTCCCGCAAACGTTTGAACTCCAACCATTTCCACCCGATGACCCCCCAGCTTAATGCCGACATGGCCACCAGGATCAGCAGAATGAACAGGCTGATCCAATCTCCTGTAAACACCAGTTGAAGCAAACCGCCGCCTGAAAACATGATGGATGACCGGTAAAAAAGGGGATTTGAAGGAATGTCGCAGGGCACAAGCCTAGCCCGGCCTGTAATCAAATGGAGTGAGGAATCCCGAACAGGCCCCCTTGGCAGGGCCCTCCCGTGGGAAGCAATCCGCTATTGTTGGGGCAGAAGGGTTTCCGGGGACGGCCCTGGGGCCGCCCCGGTTCCCTGGGCAGGCTTACTTGAGGGACAATACAGTGCGCCGGTTTTTGCTCCAGGCCGCCTCGTCATGGCCGGGTTCCGCCGGGCGCTCTTCACCGTAGCTGATGGTTTCCATTTGTTTGGAATCCGCCCCTTTGGCCGCAATGGCTTTTTTGGTGGATTGGGCACGTCGCTCACCCAAAGCCAGATTGTATTCGGTGGTTCCCCGCTCGTCACAGTGGCCTTCCACCATGATGGTGGTGCCCTTGGCGGCCTTGATCAGTTCGGCGTTGAGTTTGATGGCGTCTTTGAATTCCGGCTTGATGTTGGATTTGTCATAATCAAAGTACACCACGTTGAACTTGGAGCCATCCACTGCACTTTTCACCATATCCTTGGCGGCATCCACTTTGGACAGGTCCTGCTTGGGGGGCTTGGGAGCCTCTTTGGCGCATCCCGCCGCAAAAACCAGGAAAAAGGCGGATACGATCATGACCAGTCTGCCATTCAACATAACAATCTCCATTTGGGTGGTGTTGGTGTCATAAAAAACGAGGGCAATCCCCCGTCGGTTGAAACTGGTTGATCACAGCCTTAGTAGGACTGCGATTCCTGTTCAATTTCTCCTGCATATCGGTCCAGTGATTCAACAGCCTTGTTGAAAGATTGCTGTTGAGGGGTTTGGCCTGCCTCCCCCCCGGATTT
>JAOUFO010000388.1 GCA_029858165.1 Deltaproteobacteria bacterium
GAGGCCGGGGCGCTGGAATCCGCCCGCTGGGGGGGGCAGGTGTTTGACGGCCGGTTTTATATAGAAATCCAGGACCACGGCCAAGAGGAGGATGTGCGGCTGAACGCCCGGCTGATGGAAATAGCCGGGGGGCTGGGGCTGCCCCTGGCAGGTACCAACGATTGCCATTACCTGACCCCCGGGGAGGCTTATCCCCATTATGTGCTTCAATTGATGGGCTGGCAGAAAAAAGTGACGGACCCCAGTGTGGACCCCTTTGTGGACCGGCAGCTGTATGTAAAAACCGCGGAGGAAATGGAGCACCTGTTCGCCGGGTATCCCTCCCAGGTGGTGGATAACCCGGCCAAAATTGCGGATCAGTGCGATTTAAACCTGGACAACAAGCAGTTTTTCCTGCCCCGGTTTGATATTCCCGCCCCCTATGACCAAAAGGGGTGGTTTAAAAAAATGGCCCATGAAGGGTTGGAAAAACGGCTGGATTTGCTGAAAGGGCTGTATGGAGTGGCCGATTTGGCAGAAGAGGGATTTCGGAAACCCTACCGGGAACGGCTGGATTTTGAACTGGAAACCATCAATGAGATGAACTACGCCGGGTATTTTTTGATCGTGGCCGATTTTATCAATTGGGCCAAGGACAACGGGGTCCGGGTGGGGCCGGGGCGGGGTTCCGGGGCGGGGTCTCTGGTGGCTTATTCCCTGCGCATCACGGACCTGGACCCCTTGCGCCACGGGCTTATTTTTGAACGGTTCTTAAACCCGGAGCGGGTGAGTCTGCCGGATTTTGATATAGACTTTGACGTGGAAGGGCGTGAATCGGTAATCCGTTATGTGAAGGCCAAATACGGCGAAGATAAAGTTTGTCAGATTGCCACCTTCGGCTCCATGGGGGCCAAGGCCGCTCTGCGGGGGGTGGCCCGGGTGTTGGATTTTCCCTATTCTGAAGCCGATAAAATCGCCAAGCTGATTCCCGACAAACTGGGCATCACCCTGGATGAGGCCATATCCATGGAGCCGGAACTGGCCCGGCTGGGCCGGGAAGGCAGTGAACGGGAGCGGCAACTGATTGAATACGGCCATGCCCTGGAAGGGTTAAATGACAAAATGTCCACCCATGCCGCGGGGGTCATTATTATGGATAGCGCCATCACCGATGTGATGCCCATTTGCGTGTCCAAGGATGATGAGGGGATTCAATCCCAATACGGCATGAAATGGGCCGAGGACCAGGGAGCGGTGAAGTTTGATTTCCTGGGGCTGCTGAACCTGACCATCATAGAAGCCACCCTGGCCCATATCCACGCCCAGGAGGGGAACCCGGTGCTGGATGTGGATGCCCTGCTATTGGATGACAAAGGCACCTTTGACCTGTTGTGCCAGGGGGATACCACGGGGGTGTTTCAACTGGAATCGGCCGGGATGCGCCGTTTGCTGATGGACATGAAACCGGACTGTTTTGAGGACATTGTGGCCATTCTGGCCCTGTACCGCCCCGGCCCCCTGGGTTCCGGCATGGTGGATGATTTTGTAAAATGCAAAAACGGCCTTAAACAGATTGTGTACCCCCATCCTCTGCTGGCCGAGGTGTTGAAAGAAACCTACGGGGTGATGGTGTACCAGGAACAGGTGATGAAGGCGGTCCAGGTGCTGGCCGGGTTTTCTCTGGGGCAGGCGGATATTCTGCGGCGGGCCATCGGCAAGAAAATCCCGGAAGAACTGGCCAAACAGCGGGAAATGTTTGTGGAAGGCTGCGCCAAAAAAGAAATCAGCGCCCAAAAGGCCAACGAGATTTTTGACCTGATTGATTATTTTTCCGGCTACGGATTCAACAAATCCCATTCCGCGGCCTATGGGTTGGTGGCCTACCAGACGGCCTACCTCAAGGCCCATTATCCGGTGGAGTTCATGGCCGCCCTGCTGTCTTCCGATATGGACAAAACCGACAAGGTGGTCAACTTTATCGCCGAATGCCGGGCCATGGATATCCGGGTGCTTCCCCCCGACATCAACGCCAGCGGTCAGGGGTTTTCCATCCACCCGGATCCGGATGGCCGGTACGGCAAGGTGATCCGGTTCGGACTCAATGCGGTGAAAAACGTGGGAGCCAACGCGGTGCAGGTGATCACCCTGGCGCGTGATAAACAGCCGGACCACCGGTTTGACACTCTGGTGCGGTTTATCAAGGAGGTAAACCTCCACCGGGTGAACAAACGGGTGATGGAAGCCCTCATCCGGGCCGGGGCGTTTGATTCCATTCATCCCAACCGGGCTCAGTTGATCGCCGGATTGGACAAGGTGATGGAA
>JAOUFO010000389.1 GCA_029858165.1 Deltaproteobacteria bacterium
GGACAGGAACCCCAAAAAGAAAGGCGGCGCAAGCCCGGCCAAAAGGGCCGAAAGGCCCGTGCCGGTGCTGAAGCCGCTGGACAGGAACCCAAAAGAAAACCCTTTCAGTCAGCGCCCACCAGGGTCAGTACCTGCCGGGTCAGATCCGCGGGCAGGGGCTGGCCTTCAAACAGGGCGGCAAAGGCCGGGTGATAAGGGATGGGGGTGGGGGACACCGGAAGGTTCGAGGGGGCTATCTGGGCCAGGAAGGGGGACAGGGATTCTCCCTGATGCTGGTTGAAAACCACCAGGGGGTCCAGGGTGTAACGGTCCCGGCGCAGTTTTTTGACGATGGCGGCCACCCAGGGCAGTGCCCACACATCCGGCCAGGCCGGGCGGATGGGAATAATCAACCGTCCCCCGGCCTGCAAAACCGATTGGGTGATGGGGGAAAGAGAAGGCGGGGAGTCTATCACCACCCAGGCAAACTCGGCGGAAAGCCGCCGGGCGTCTTCTTCCAGCACCGGCTGGATCTGGGAGAGGCTTTCCACCCCGAACCGGTGGCCGAACCGGTTGGCCCATTCGGCACTGGTGCCCTGGCTGTCGGCATCCACCAGAATGACTTTTTCTCCACGACCGGCCAGACACAGGGCCGAGGCAATGGCCAGGGTGCTTTTTCCGGTGCCGCCCTTTTGATGAAGAAAGGATACCACGCCCATGGTTTTTTGCCTTAAGCCGCCGAGGGCACCGGAAGCTCTATGGCTTCCTCAATCAGCATGATGGGGATTTCATCCCGGATGGGATACAGCACCTTGCCGTCTGCCCGCAGGATGGCTCCATCCAGGGGTTCTTTTACCGGATTGCCCCCCCGGTTCACCACCTTTCCCCCGTTGATGGCCTTGTTGACGGTGTCCACCAGTTCCTGAGGGGCCAGACTGACAGGTTCTTTGGTTTCCGGGCAGGCCAGGATTTCCAGCAGTTTGGGGTCTATCATGGGTTGATCGCCTTTGGGATTGTTTCAGTCAACAAAATTAAAATTTCCGCATTTCATCCAGCACCTGTTTTAGTTTGGCCCCGTCCGGTTCCGCCTTCATGGGGTTCAGGTTTTTATCCACCACCTGAATTTCGCCGAAATCCTCCACCACGGTGATGCGGTCCGCCTCCACCAATCCAAACCGGGTGCCGCTGGACACCATCATAAAGGGGCGCGGGTCCTGGCGCAACAAAAGCCTGCCGTTGCTGTACAGGGCGGGGTCCGTTTTGCAGCCCAATGCCCTGGTGAGCAGGGTGGGGGCCAGGTCCAGTTGGCTGGTCATGTGGGTAAACACCCGGGGCGGCTCTCCCGGCCAGTGGATCACCAGGGGCACCCGGACCTGGGCATCGGAAAAATTTCCCCCGTGGCCCCAGTAATTGTGGCCGGTATCGTTGAATTCCTGGCCGTGGTCCGCGGTGATCACCACCACCGTGGTTTTATCCAACCCCTTTCGGGCCAAGGCTTGCAACACTTTGGCCGCCTCGGAATCGGCAAAATGGACCGCGTTTTTATACCGGTTTACAAACGGAAGAGGGTCAAAATCGGGATTCAATTCGGAATAATTGATGGAATTCCATACGGGTTGAAAAGGGGCGTGGGCTTGGTCCGGGTATTCATAGGCATGGGGGGCATCATAAAACAAAAAACCGAAAAAGGGCTTGGGGGACGGCTGATCCAGAAAGGCCAGGAACCGCCGGGTGATTTCCATGTCTTTTTGGGCCATATCCGCCCCCGGGGTGGAAAGAGGGATGGAATCCCGCACCCGGACAAACACCGTGCGGTCAAATTCCGGGCTGGTCAGGGCGGCGGACCCATACACCCCCATCCGGTACCCCTGGTTCACCAATTCATCCATCAGCACCGGTCCCCGGCTTTGCCCCAGCATGGTGGTCCAGTAACTGCCCACCAGACCGTAAAACATCCCGAACACCCCGTAGCGGGTTTCGTTGGCCGCCGCGTAATGGTGGCTGAACACCCAGCTTTTGCGGCTGTATTCCCACAGGTTGGGGGTGGTCCCGGGGCCAAGCATGTCATGACGCCAGGCATCCAGCACAATCAGCAGAATGTTGGGGGGGGATGCGCCGGGCTTACAATCCAGGGGTTTTAAGGGGTAGCGGTCCCCATCGCTGAAAGACGGGAGCCGGATCTGCTCCTGGGGGGAAACCCATCCCACAGATTCAAAAAAGTCTCCCATTCTGAGGGGTTGGGGCCAGGGCATCAGATGGATGGCGCGGGTAACGGGGGTGTACCGGTTGGCATCGGCCCAGGCATACCACAACTGACC
>JAOUFO010000390.1 GCA_029858165.1 Deltaproteobacteria bacterium
ATCGTGTTTTCCTCTGATCGGGGGCTGTGCGGCACATTCAACAGTGGATTGAACCGCTTTCTGACAGGCAAGCTCCGCCGGAAGGAAATCCCTCACCCGGAACTGTTTCTGGTGGGGCAAAAGGGATATGACTGGTTCAAACGGATGGGGTATCCCATCCGGGATCACATTCTGCACAAAAAACCGGTGGACCTGCCCGATGCGGTGAAACAGGCCATTCATCAGGCCACGGATGACTTTTTGGAAAAAAAGTATGCCCGGGTGTACATGGCCTACAACACCTTTTACAATCCCCTGCGGCAGGAACCCACCCTGATCCAATTGTTGCCGGTGGTTTCGGATGTTCAGGAGGCTGAAAAGCCCAACCCCGCCCATGGCCATACAGAAGAACCGGCCATGACCAGCAGTTTTCTCTATGAGCCTTCTCAAGAGGAAATCTTAAGCCATCTGTTGCCCCAATACCTGGAAAACCAGGCCTTCACCGCTTTGTTGAACACCTTCGCCGGGGAGCACGGCTCCCGGATGGTGGCCATGGAGGGTGCGACCAAAAACGCAGGGGAAATGATTCACAAGCTGACTTTGCAGTATAACCGGATGCGCCAGGCTGTGATTACCAGGGAGTTGATAGAAATCATCAACGGCGCCCAAAGTCTGTAATCGGCAAGCCGCCCGGTCCATGGAACACTTTTTGGGTACTACCCATTTATTCAACAACCTTTAACCACCCAAACGAGGAAACGAAAATGAGCAACATAGGAAGGGTCACCCAGGTGCTGGGGCCGGTGGTGGATGTGCAGTTCGGTGATGGCACACTGCCCGAAATTATGAACGCCCTCCACCTGGAAGTTGTTGTGGACGGCAAAAAAACCCGTCTGGTGTGTGAAGTGCAACAACACCTGGGCGAAAGCATTGTCCGCACCCTGTCCATGGGGTCCACCGATGGTTTGGCCCGCGGCACCAAGGTGGAAGATACCGGCGGCCCCATATCCGTGCCGGTGGGCAAAGAGGTCCTGGGCCGGATTCTGAATGTGGTGGGGGAACCCCAGGATGAAGCCGGACCGGTAAATGCCAAGCATTCCAGATCCATCCATCAAACACCGCCCCCTTTTGACGAACTGGATACCAAAGCTTCCATGTTTGTCACCGGGATCAAAGTGGTGGACCTGCTTTGCCCGTATTCCCGCGGCGGCAAAATCGGTCTGTTCGGCGGAGCGGGTGTGGGGAAAACCGTGATCATTCAGGAACTCATCCGCAACATCGCCGCCGAGCACGGCGGATACTCGGTGTTTGCCGGGGTGGGGGAGCGCACCCGGGAAGGCAACGACCTGTGGCACGAAATGAAGGAATCCAACGTGTTGGACAAAACCGCTTTGATTTACGGCCAGATGAACGAGCCCCCCGGGGCGCGGGCGCGGGTGGCCTTAAGCGGTCTGACCGTGGCCGAACACTTCCGGGATGAGTTCAACGCCGACGTGCTGATGTTTGTGGACAACATTTTCCGCTTTACCCAGGCCGGCTCCGAGGTTTCGGCCCTGTTGGGCCGGATTCCCTCTGCCGTGGGGTATCAGCCTACTCTGGCCACTGAAATGGGACGCTTCCAGGAACGGATCACCACCACCAAAAAAGGGTCCATCACTTCGGTGCAGGCTGTGTATGTGCCCGCCGACGACTTGACCGATCCGGCCCCGGCCACCACATTTGCCCACCTGGATGCCACCACGGTGCTCTCCCGGGCCATATCTGAACTTGGGATTTACCCCGCCGTGGATCCCCTGGATTCCACCAGCCGGATTCTGACGGTGGATGTGGTGGGTGAGGAGCATTACCGGGTGGCACGCGAAGTCCAGCGTACTCTGCAACGGTACAAAGACTTGCAGGATATCATCGCCATTCTGGGGATGGATGAACTTTCTGAGGATGACAAGCTTGCGGTGGCCCGCGCCCGGAAAATTCAACGGTTCCTTTCTCAACCGTTCCATGTGGCCGAGGTGTTCACCGGTTTTCCCGGCATATTTGTGGATGTCAAAGATACTGTGCGCTCCTTTGTTGAAATCCTGGAAGGAAAGCATGATGATCTGCCGGAGCAGGCGTTCTACATGGTGGGAACCATTGAGGATGCCATTGCAAAAGCCAAAAAGATGCAGGCTTAAACCCGCCAGGGGAAACAAAACCAAAATCCGGCTGAAATCGTCCGGATGGGTGGTAAAGGGGTGCCTTCGGGCATCCCTTTTTTTTTGGGGGGGATGCGGTCCTCCGGCAAGTGTGATTGAAAGTGGTGAATGGTTGTGAACCGTTC
>JAOUFO010000391.1 GCA_029858165.1 Deltaproteobacteria bacterium
ATTCCACCTGACCGTCAATGATGCCCTTGGAGGCATTCAACGGAGGATAGGCGGTCCATGCCCCCGCGGCGGCGCCGCCCGGCATAAAAAACGAGGCGACCAGCACGATACAGGACACCAGGAAAATCTGGTAGGACAACTGGTTCAACCTGGGGAAGGCCATGTCATCCGCGCCGATCATCAGCGGAATGAGAAAGTTGCCGAAAGCGGCAATCAGCATGGGCATCGCCACGAAGAAAATCATCACGGTTCCGTGAATGGTGACCAGCATGTTGTACTTGCCGCCATCATTCATGTCTCCCAACAGGGGAACGTTCCCCGGCCAGGCAAGCTGCATCCGAAACCCGTAGGCCAGAAAGCCGCCCAGGGCAGCCATCAGCATGGCGGTCAACAGATATTGCAGACCGATGTACTTGTGATCCAACGGAAAAATATATTTTGCAACGAAACTCGGCTCATGGTGATCATGAGAGGAGTGTCCTTTTCCCACTGCTTCCATTTTATTGCCTCCGAATGAAGAAGAAAGGTTATTTCACAGTCAGCGCAGCGACTGTGTCAGTGGAGTGGGCGGCCTGGTTGGCAGCAACCTGCTCTTTCATCCAACTGTTGAATTTTTCAGGGGACTCCACCACCACATGGGAGGCCATATCCCCATGACCCCGGCCGCAGATTTCGGCGCAATGGAGGTCAAACGTGCCTTCTTTGATGGGGGTAAACCAGCCTTGATACATCCGGCCGGGAACCACATCCATCTTCACCCGCATGTTGGGGACACCAAAGGAATGGAGAACATCCTTGGAGCGAAGCTCATACACCACCAGATTGTTCAGCTTCACATGCATTTCATCGGTGGTCACGTCATCTTCGGTATCAAATTTTCCGTCAGCACCGGCATAAACAAAGCTCCACATCCACTGAGCGGCTTCCACCCGAACCCGCTGGGCGGTGGGATCAGAATAAGGAGCCTGATCAATTTTGATTTCGTGCCAGACTTTGATGTTGCTGATGTCCATCCCGAAGTCAAATACGGCGATCAAGGCCACCAGAGTCAACAATATCCCAAGCTGCTTGGGGGTGTTGCCGGCGATATACTGGGCCGGAACGCCTTCCTTGCGGCGGAACATAAGCGCAAATCCCACCAGCAACAGGATGGCGAAAACAAACCACACGCCGACCACCCAGTTGATGGTGTTGATGATAGAGTCAATTTCACCGGCAAAAGATGATGCCGGTTCAGGCATGATACCCCTCATTTTTTACTCCTTCCATTTCAAGGTTATTGAATCAAACCCTCTTTGGCCCACCCCGCCAGGGGGCGCATCCGGGCCTTTCCATCTGCGGGGAACCCGCAGGCCTAACAAACACCGGTAACACACTGCCTACACATAGGTCAGCACCACATACCCCAGCAAAAAAGCCGGGGCCAAAACCCAACCCAGTTCGGACCAAAATCCCCCGGATGAACCCGTCGCCTGTCCCTGCCCCCCCGTTGCCGGACGAACATGGGCACGCACCAACCAGCCACCCACCACCGCCAGGATGGCAAAATTCAGCCAAATCACCAGTGAGAATACCAATTGAATATCAGGCGGGGTATTGACAAGAAAACCGTCATGGGCCGTGGCGCTCATCCCGGTCAGGGAAAAAGCCAGCCATAGCACCGTGGTTACAAGCAGGAATTTTGTCATTATCTTCTTGATGGACCGGGTCCAAACATTCGTGTTGATTTAATTTTCAGCCCTTTGGGCAAGCCTTCAACCGGGGCTCACGTTTTGGGCTAAGGTTGTATAATCATATATCCGCAAAAAGCACAATGGCCTTTTTCCATTTTTTCTTCACAATTGCTTCAAACCGGGGGGAAAAAACCTTTTCCCTCCGGTTTTAGAAAGAAGAAGCTGCTTTCTATTTTGCCTGGGCCGATTGTTTGGCTTCCAGGGCCTCCAGCCCCTCTTTTGCCGCCCGGCGAAGCCTGGGGGAGGCCGCATGGCGGGAATAATACAACAAAGCCTGATAGGCCTCATCCCCTCCCCGCACAGTCAGGGTTTCCACCGCCCGGATGCGAACCGTCAGGTCCCCATCCTGCTTCACCACCTGGATCAACGGGACAACCGACTTCTCCCCCCCTTGAAAGCCCAATGTTTCAGCCGCCTCCCGCCGCACCAAAGGGGATGGGTCCTGGGCCAGGGCTTCCAACAGGGGGTCTTCCACCCCCTCCACCCCGGCTTTGGCAAGAGACCGGGCGGCGGCCTGACGCACCAGTTCATGGACATCCTCTTTCAAGGCCGTCATCAGG
>JAOUFO010000392.1 GCA_029858165.1 Deltaproteobacteria bacterium
GCGGTGGCAAAATGAAGGGCATCCATCAGCTTGATCCCCTGTTGGGCGCGGATTTGGGCGGCCAGATCAAAGGTGTTCAAATCGTGGGGCAAAATCTGGAGGATATGGCTGTGTAATAAAAATTTTTTATACTGGGCTATTTGGGTTGCATCGTTGGCCTGATTGACGATGGCGGTTCAAAGGCCTCTTTACCGCGAATCCAATGATTCCAGTTCCCGCCCCAGGGCCAGACAGGCGGCCACCGGGTCCGCCGCCCCGGTGACCGGCCGCCCCACCACCAACAGGTCCGCCCCGTGCTTCATGGCCGCCGCCGGGGTCATCACCCGCTGCTGATCATCCGGGATGGCATAGTCGGCAGGGCGAACCCCCGGCGTCACCCTCAGCAGTGCCCGGCGGGGGTCCAACCGGTCCATCAGGGCCAGTTCCAGGGGGGAGCAGACAATGCCGTCCAGCCCGGCGGCCAGGGCCAGCCCCGCCAGTTTTTCCACCGTGGGGGCCGCATTCTGGCCGTACACCGTTTGGGTTGTGGCATCGTTCATGGCGGTCAGTACTGTCACCCCCAGCAGTCCCGGTTTTTCCCCGGACCCCGCCGAGACGTTTTGGGCCGCCTGCCGGGCGGCCAAAAGCATATCCGGCCCGCCGGAGCAATGGAGGGTGATCAAATCCGCCCCCGAATCAGCCAGCAAAGCCACCTGGTTGGCCACCGTGTTGGGAATGTCATACAGCTTGGGATCGGCAAACACCCGCCCATGGGTTTTGAGCCTGCGGATGATTTGCACCCCGCAGCGCAACAGCAGGTCGTTTACTTTAAACCCCCACAGAGGGCCTTGTGCCGTCAAAGGGGCCAGTTCGCGGGCCAGAGCCAGGGCCTGGGATTCCTCCATTCCATCCAAAGCGATGATCAACACAGGTGCGGCTTGGTATTCCATAAACCTTCAGGTGTGATAAGATGGCAAGAACCGGGAAAACAATCCCCCGGGGCGGCTATCCATTCTTCGCATACCCGGCATTCAAGCTCAAGCAATCCTCCTCGTAACACCTTCCGGAAAATTCCATGACCCCCACCCGCTGGCAAGTGTTTTCCTCAGCGCCCCACCGGATGTTTTTCTGGGGGGCCATGGCCGTTTCGCTGCTTTCCATGGCTTTGTGGAGCCTCCATCTGGCGGAGGAATCCCTGCCGCCGGAATGGGGTCTTCCCGCCTGGGCCGGGTTGGAATGGACTTTGCCCCCCCGTCCGGCCCACGGGGTGCTGATGGTGTTCGGCATGCTGGGGGCAGCCTTTTTGGGCTTTTTGCTGACCACTTTTCCCCGCTGGCTGGTTTCGGAACCGGTGGCCCGCCGCCATTACATAGCCATCTGGTTTTTCCATACGGGGGGCGGGCTGGTCTGGGTGGCAGGCATGGTGGCTCGGCCCGCGGCGGCCCAACCCTGGTTGGGGATGCTGGGTGCGGCGGGAATGGGGATTGGATACGCTTTGGCTTTGGTCCGGCTGGGGCGGGTAAAGGCGTTGGCCACCAACCAGGACCCCCAAACCCACCACCATGCCCAATTTGTAATGACCGCTTTTGGAATGGGGTTGGTGGGGTTGGGGCTGGCTGTTGCCGGATGTTTGGCCTGGGGGCTGGGGGGGTTGGGTTTTGATACCTATCCCCTGGGGCTGGCCGCTTTTCAATTTTCTTTGGCCCTGGGGGTGTACCCGTTTGCTTTTTTGATGGTGTTGACGGTGGCCCACCGGATGGTTCCTTTTTTTACCAGCACGGTGGTGGCCGGGTATGACATCCGCCGGGGCGGAGCCCTGTTGTGGATGGGCGCTCCCATCCTGGCCCTGCGGGCCGCGGTGATGTGGCTGGGCCATCCCCAGATAACCTGGATCACGGACCTGCCGCTGCTGGTGTTGTTGCTTCGGGAGCTTGTCCTGTGGCGGTTTTGGCAGGTGCCTCCCATCCCCCTGCTGCGGGTGTTGTACTGGGCGTTGGCCTGGATGGGGATTTCTCTGGTGCTGTCCATCACCGAAAGCCTGATGGTGATCACCCAGGCCGGATTCATCCCCGCAGCCGCCCCGTTTGGCAATGCGGCTTTGCATGCCCTGACGGTGGGGGGGTTCGGGACCATGATGCTGGGGATGTTCACCCGGGTCACTCTGGGCCATTCCGGGCTGGGCATCACCAGCGCCGGATGGATGGAATCCATGCTGTTCAGGGGGTTTCAGCTGGTGGTTCTCTGGCGGGTGGGCACCGAGGTTTTGGCCGGACTGGGCTATTCAACCGCCGGGCTTCTGTGGATATCCGGCC